>CALXGT010000061.1 GCA_944387915.1 uncultured Clostridia bacterium | reverse complement strand
TGAAAGTAGGTGGAAGAAAGACGGTCGCCCACCACCATATCCGTTTTCCGGTTTAAAACCTTGTCCACCATTTGGGGCGCAAATTCGGCGGGGTAGGTATCGTCGCCGTCGGTCATAATGTAACATTCGGCGTCGATCTCTTGGAACATTCTACGAACCACGTTGCCTTTGCCTTGCTGGTATTCATAACGGACTACGGCGCCCGCTTCTTTCGCGAGGGCGCTGGTGGCGTCGGTAGAGTTATTGTCGTAAACGTAGATGGTTGCCTCCGGAAGGGCTTTACGAAAATCTTCTACCACCTTTTTTACCGTTTTTTCTTCGTTGTAACATGGGATCAATACGGCAATCTTATCCATTTTTCACAATTCCTTTCGGTACGGACATCAAAAAAGTCCATCAAATCACGAAGTCAAATTTTTTACAACCTCTTTATTATAGCATATCCCCATTTATTTTGCAATAAACGGGAATGCAGGAAAAGCATGGAAAACCGTGGAAAGAAAAGCGAAAGTTTGGTATAATGAAAGTCAAAAAAGGGGGGCCACCATGAGAATGGAAGACAGCAATTTGTTTATGATGTGTCGACGGTTGGACCAGAAGGCTTTGGCAGATTTGCCCGAAGGTTATTCGGTGCGAAACTGCCGGAAAGAGGAATTTTCCGTTTGGTGTGAATTTCCCTTTGACAGCCAGGAAGACCAGATAGCGTACCGTTCTTATATGGAGCAGTATTTTCAGAATGTGTACGCGCCAAAAGGAGAGCGATTTTGGGAATGTTGTTTGTTTGTTTGCGACGAGCGGGATGTTCCGGTGGGGACCGGATTTCTTTGGGAGGCATATGAGAATGTGACCACCCTTCATTGGCTCAAGGTAAAGAAAGAATATGAGGGAAGGGGAATCGGCCGGGGGCTGTTGTCCTATCTTTTGCGGGATCTTTCCAAAGACCGGTTTCCCGTTTTTTTACATACGCAGCCGGGAAGCTTTCGGGCTATCAAGCTTTACAGCGATTTTGGATTTTGCCTGCTTACCGATGCATGGATCGGTGATCGGCGGAATGAATTGGATATTGCTTTACCGTTTTTGAAAGAGAAGATGACAGTTGACGCTTACGCGAAGCTCCAATTTGCGACGGCGCCGGAAAGCTTTTTATCGGCAGTCCGCTCTTCCAAGATGGATCTCTTTTAACAAAACACCCTGCTTTCATATTGCGGAAAGCAGGGTGCTTTGTTACGATCTGGAGATTTTCAAAAGCTTTTAGAAAATATAGGCTTGCGCTTCGAAATAGGATCGGATTTTCTGTTTTCAACATTTTTGGGGAATATGCAGTAGAAATCCGCATATTTGCCACAAGGATCAATCCTCTAATGCAATGGTGGTCTCCGCGGCCAGCAGTAAAAGGCGTTTCCATTCTGCTCGTTCGTCATCTGTCATCCGCTGTGTCATTCGTTGAAAACAGATATCGAGTTCCTCTTTTAAAAACGGATATACTTTCCATGCCTTGTCCGTGGGGCGAATATCGTAGGTTCGCTTGTCTTTTGCGTTGGTGGAACGAATGATAAACCCGGTTTCCTCGAGCTTGGTAACTGTTTTTGCAATCACGCTTTTATCAAGACTGAGCCGTTTGGTAATCTCGTCTTGCGTCAACGTTTTAAAATCACAGACAATCAAAATGATGACGGCTTGCGGCGCTGTAAGATCATATTGCGCGCACCCGTTGTTGAGCCAGATGTGGGATTTTCTGTATAAAATCGAAATGGATTTAAATGGGTTATCCATAATATAAGGCATATTACCCTCCTCCTTTTGTACTATGAAATAATTATAATCCAATTTGATGGCATTTGCAACGAACTATTGACGCAGCAACTGTTTTATGTTATAGTAATGAAGTGGCAATTGCCACCATATTGACTTTTATTACAGATAAAGGAGTTTCATCCGTATGGAAAAGAAAATTTGGAACAAGAAATTTGTTCTCCTTTTTATCACCAATCTATTGGTGCTGGCGGCGTTTTACGCATCTATTCCCATTATTCCGGTTTACTGTCAGGAAATTGGAATTACCGGATCCAAAATTGGAATTGTATTGACGGCGATGTCTGTTGCGACCATTTTATTTCGGCCGGTTGCGGGATACTTACTGGATAATTTTAATCGATATCGCGTGTATTTATTGTTTTTGGGTCTGTTCTGTTTGGCATTTCCCAGTTTTATTGTGTTTCCCATATTCGGCGCGTTAATTCTTATTCGGTTGTATATGGGCGCGGTGTATTCCGTTTGCGGCTCCGCGACAATGACGTTGGCCGGCGATGTTTTGCCGCCTGCGAAAATTACGGAAGGTATTAGCCGGTTTGCCTTTACGATATCCATAGGGATGGCCGTTGGTCCTTATGTAGGGATCCAAGTCCAAAACCATATGAGCAGCAAAGCGTCTTTCCTCACTGTTTTTGCTATTACGGCGGTTGCTTTTCTTTGCGTATCGCTCTGTAAGATAAAATATCCCAAGGTCGAGCGAAAGAAGTTTGTACTTCGGGACACCATATATAATCCTGCGCTTCCCTTTATGTTCAATATGATGTTTCTAATGGTTCCCTACGGCGATGTGATCGCGTATTCTTCTATTCTGGCTCAGGAAAAAAATCTTACCTCGGTAATCCCGTACTTTTACATTTGTCTTGTGGTCGGTATGCTGATTTCCAAATTGTCCACACAAAAGATGATTGACGCCGGGAAGCACCGTGTTTTGGTTTACATTAGCTTGGCGATTTTAATTGTTACCATGGTCAGCTACGTATTTTTGGAAACGGGAGCCCACTTGCTGATTGCCGGATTTTTCTTTGGACTGGGATACGGCATTTTGCAGCCTCTTTTTCAGTCTTTTGTCACCGGAACTACCCCGGCGCCAAAACGGGGTGTGGCGAACGCGACCTATTTGTTGTCTTACGATATCGGTATTGGAATCGGTTCTCTGTTGATGGGCTGTTTACAGGAAGCGATAGGGCTCTCCACCGGATTTGCGTTAACCGCCGCTGCCTACGTTGTTGGCGGCGTTATATATGTGGTTTATGTGGACCGGTATTATCATAGGCTAAAAAGCGGCTGCGACGGAAACAGTAAGCCTTCCAAGTTGCTGTCTCAGTACATGAAACAACAGGTATATACGTTGTCAAAGGATGCGACCGTTCATGATGCCATCGCTTATTTTTCCGATCGACATATCAGCGGAGCACCCATTGTTTCTTCGGAAGGCACTGTGGTTGGATTTATCAGCGACGGGGATATTATGCGGTACCTAAAAGAACAAGGTCACGCGCCGGCGATCCTTGACAGTTCCATATCCTTTATGGATTCTTTTTGGAATCCTGACGCGGAGTTTAAACAAAAATTAGATTCCATTATGGATCTCAATGTGCTGGAAATCGGAAATGATAAACCAATTACCATATCAGTGGACGCATCCCTTGAAGATGTATGCAATCTGTTAAGTAAAGCCGGCGTCAAGAAAGTACCTGTGGTAAACAACAATAAAGTAGTCGGTATTATTTCCCGTTCGGCGGTGACCCATTATTTGGCAAAACGCTATTTAGAGCATGTAAAAGCGGAAACTTTTGCTTAAAATAAAACGATAATTTGGATCACTCATTTTTATGAAAATGCTTTTGTAACAGAAACGGCCGGGAGAATTATCTCCCAGCCGTTTTTGCTGTAAGAATTTATGGCATGGACTATAGAGCGAAAATTGTTTTCTTATCAAGACCGAAGTACCGCAAAGTACTTGGATCCACTTTGCGGAGGGAAAAGGAGAAAATTACCGTGAAAAAAAGGGTTGACACCTCTTAAAAACTGTGATAGGATGAAGAAAACTGAATGAAAAGCCGTGAATATTTTCATCGGATGATATTCCAAAAGGCGTTTAAATGTTCCCCGTAGATCTTTGAAGGGGTGCATTTAAGCGCCTTTTTTGTTTGGCCTTTATAGGGTTTTATGAGTGGAGGTATCGCATGAACAACAGTAAAAAAGTTTTTTGGAAATATGTTTTCGGCGGCGTTTTCGGAATGCTCGGTTCAGCGGCGACCATCCTTGCGGATGCCTTTTTTGTTTCCGGTCGGTTGGGCGCGGAGGGCCTCGCGGCCATGAATATCGCCATGTGCGTATTCGGATTGATGAACGGTACGGGACTGTTATTCGGCGTCGGCGGCGCCACAAGATATACCATTCTTCGTTCCCAAGGACGGGACGCGGAAGCGAATCGGACTTTTACGTTGTCTTTTTTAAGCGCCCTGGCGGCGGGGTTATTTTACGCACTGATGGGGATGATGTTTTCCCGTCCGATTTCCTCTGTTTTGGGGGCGGACGAGGATATTTTGGCGATGTGCGACATGTATTTGAAAACAATCTTATGCTTTGCGCCGGCCTTTGCCTGCAATCATCTGCTGATGGCTTTCGTTCGCAATGACGGTGATCCGGGGCGCTCGACGCGGGCGATGATGACAGGAAGCATTTCCAATATCGTGCTGGATTATCTGTTTATGTACCGGCTGGACTTAGGGATTTTCGGCGCCGCCTTCGCCACGGGAATAGCCGCTTTAATCGGAATCAGCGTATCTTCTTTACACTGGATTTCCCCGGGTAACCATCTTCGCTTTGTTTGGGAAAAGCTTTGCTTTAAGGAGATCCCAAAAATTGCTTCTCCCGGTATGGCTACTTTTGTTACCGAGCTTTCCTCGGGCGTCGTTTTGGTGGTATTTAATCTACGGATATTGGATGTGTCGAGGAATTTGGGGGTTGCCGCGTACGGTATCGTCGCCAATCTCGCGCTAATGATCTTGGCGGTGATGAGCGGTATTTGCCATGGGGTTCAGCCCATTATCAGCCATATGTACGGAAAAGGCGACGACGAGGCGGCAAAGCAATACTACCGCAAGGGCACATTGCTGGCTGTTTTGTTTGGGTGCGTCGTGTTCGCCGGAGCGCTTTGCTTTACTCCGGTTTTGGTCCGGTGTTTTAACGGGGAAGGGGACGCCCTTCTTCAGGCCCTCGCGGAAAAAGGTGTGCGGTTATACTTTGTGGGAATTTTGTTTGTCGGGTACAATTATTTGACAGCGGCATACTTTAGCGCCATGGAAAGGTCGTCAAAAGCCCTCTTCATTGCGCTGCTCCACGGCTTTATTGGCATTATCGCCGTGGTGTGCCTGCTATCGTTTTTCTTTGGAATGACCGGGATCTGGCTTGCTTTCCCGGTGACAGAGCTACTGACCCTCTTATGGATTACGTTTTCGGAAAGGAGAGACTGGATTCAAACAAAAAATATTTTCCGTATCCGAACAACCTCTCTTTGGCGGAAATCGTTCGTCGGACTCAAAGAACGGTTTTGGTTTTAGATCGCCTTATGAGCCACTTCCTCCAAAAACGCCGCAAAATAAGAAGCAAAATCTGGAGTTCGTTCGTCCCATTGGGCGCCGGTCAACCGCTCGGGGTGAAACTGTGTCCCCCAGATCAACAATCCGGGATCCTCGGATTCGTAGCTTTCCACGATCCCTTCCACGGAATGACCGGTAGCCCGCAATCCTTTTCCCAAGTCCCGCACCGCCTGATGGTGGGTGGAATTGACGAGAAAGCGCTCGCCGTACAGCCGGTAAAGGACGGAATCCGGTGCGGCGAAAAAGGGATGCCGGATGGAAGGCTCGAAATGGACAAAACCTAACTGTGTATTGAGGTCTTGGTAAAGGGTTCCGCCTAAGGCTACGTTTAAAAGCTGGAACCCTCGGCAAATAGCCAAAATAGGCTTGTTTTTGGAAAGAAACGCCCGGCAAAGTTCCATCTCATAGGCGTCCCGGATTGCGTCCACCTTCACCGAGTCGTTTAAGATTTCCTCACCGTAAAAGTCGGGAGAGAGATCCTGGCCGCCGGACAAAAGCAGGGCGTCGCAAAGACAGGTATAGTCTTCGACGCCGCATTCCGGGCAGAGGACGGGAATGCCGCCCGCCGCGGCAATTGCGTTGGAGTAGGCGATGGGATTGTGGATGGTGCGGGCAGGAGAGTCAGTCAATCCCGCGCCGTTGGTGGTACAGCTGATGGCGATAACAGGCTTATGATTGAACAAAGTAAGCACTCCTTTTTTCGTTTTCTTTCTATTGTGCAATCAATTTTTTTTGGTGTCAAGCAGGATTTTGTTTTAGCGCGCAATTGCGGCAAAAGGCGACCTTTTAACGCTGTGTCTCCCATAGATTTTGGATACCATAACAAACCTTCGCGGATACCACGTCAGCGTTTCTCCGCGAAGGTTAGATTTAATACGGTCAAAAGGATATTTTGTAACGGGAAAGCCGCAAAGTCGGAATACTACCCTTTTTTATAAGGCAAATGGTTACGTAAAACGGTCCCAAAGCGTTTCCAATCCGTTGTGTACAGCAAAAACAGCGCGATGCCCAAAATCGCGATTTGCTGGATCCGGTAGGTAAACCATGCGTGGATATCGGAATGATTGGCCAATACCAAAAACCATGCGTACGGATATAGCGCGATGATTAGGAAAAAGGAGCCGCAAAGGATGGCTTGCTTTTCCCGGTGGAAGCAAATCATAAGCAAAACCAGTACCACCAGCACCAGTATCCAGATAAGGCAGAGCCGCTTTCCCGTTTCGGAAAAGAGCAGTTCTAAATTTTTACGCATCATCACTCCGCGGTCCAGAGGATAGTTTTCATTGCCGCCCATGCGGAACAGCATAGACTCCAAAGCGTCCGCTACAACGTTCTGTTTGAGGATGAATGAGGACAATAGCCATTTGGAAAGCCAGCAGCCTCCGTAGCCCAATCCCCACGCCAGCGAGGCGGTCACCAGCGTCCGGAACCGTTGCAGGAAGCTTTTAACGACCCCTTCTTGCAGTTCTAGGCAGAAATAGATCAACAAAGGTACTCCTAATGTGATTAACGGCGCCGTTAATAAATCGACGAAATTGACGACCATGCCCATGACCAGGAAAAACATGCAGAGATCCCGTTTGCTGCCGGGGGAATACCAGCGCAAGAGTATCAGGATTCCCGCGAAGGTCAATAGAAAAACGTGGGAAAACTGCATCGAAGCGGGGATGCTCAGGGGATAGAGGGCGCACAAGGACACGATAAACGCGAAAGCCGCCCGTCTTCCAAGCTTTTTTTGCAGCGCGAGCAGCACAGCCGTCAGCAGCAGGAAAAAGGCAAAAATATAGCCGTACCGGATCTGTTCATAATTAAAAAAGATCAGCGCCGGCCGCAGCAGCAGTTGATATCCATGCCAATATCGGGCGTAGTTTTTCATGCTCATGGCGGCTTGCAGGGGGTTCAGACCATCGTCCGCGGTGGCGGTTTTCATCATCAGTTCATCGGTGTAGTTATCCAATTGGGCCGCATTGGTTTCAAAATAGATTTGGGGATAACTGCCTTCCTGTTGCAGATACGCGATAGCGGTTTGTTGATTGGAGAGCACCGCTTCGTTTGGAATACAAAAAACCAGCGTTAACGTCAGTGTAAAAACCGCCACCAGCAATATAAACGTAACAACGTATCGAAGCAGGCGGGAAATAAAGGTTCTTTTCAATTGGGTTTCCTCCTTTTTTGGTTCGCGCTCTTACCGTATATTGAGGGCAAACCGCGCATCGCGGATCCCATAGGATCCCGGTGGGATGACAAAAATGGTTACGATCTTTTTACTTTTTTTACCCTTTGGTACACAATCCATCCAACCAGGTCGGCCAGCATCCAGCCGATGGGCACGCTCCACCAGATCCCCACGACGCCCACGGCAGGAATCGCGGATAAAATATAGGCCAGAGCCACTCGAGTCCCTAAAGAGATCACCGTCAGGATCAAGGACACTCCCGGGCGTTCAATTGCCCGGTAAAGGCCGTACAGGAGAAACAATCCGCCGATTCCCCAATAAAAGGCGCCCTCGATCCGGAGATACTCGACGCCTATTGCGAGAATTTCGGTTTCCGTTGGCTGAATAAAAAGCAGCAGCAACGGTTTGGCGAATATAAAAACCAAAGCGGATACCAAAAGGGAAAAGGTCACTGTGCAAAGGAGGGCGCTTTTTAACCCTTTTTGGATCCGATCCACTTTCCCCGCGCCGTAATTTTGAGCAATAAAGGTGGAAAAGGCGTTGCCGAAATCCTGCACCGGCATATAGGCGAAGGAGTCGATCTTGACGCCGGCGGCGAAGGCCGCCATAACGGCGGCGCCGAAGCTGTTGACCAGTCCCTGGACCATCAGGATCCCGAAATTCATCACGGATTGCTGTACGCAAGTCAGCAGGGAAAAACGGCTAATTTCCAAAACCCGATCTTTTTCAAAGCGCAAGTCTCCGGCTCGGGGACAAAGCTGGGGCATTTTTCTAACGGTGTACCAAAATAGTCCGACGCCGGACACCCATTGGGAAAAGCTGGTCGCGAAGGCGGCGCCGCCTACGCCGAAGGGAATCCCCACCACCAATACGATGTCCAAAACAATGTTTAATCCGGCGGCAATTCCCAAAAAGAATAACGGCGCGGAGGAATTGCCTACCGCCCGCAAGAGCGATGCGCAGTAGTTATACAAAAAAGTCCCTCCGATGCCGAAAAAGACAATCCAAAGGTATCGGCGCATGGGTGGGTACACTTCCTTGGGAACGGAAAGCAGGTTCATCATCGGATCGATGAGGGCAAACACCAATAGGTTTAATAGTAAAGTGAAGCCGGCGATCAGTACAAACGAAAGGGCAATCTGGCGGCGAAGACCGTCCCAATCCCGATGGCCGAAGCGGATCGAAAACAGCGCGCCGCTCCCCATGCACATTCCTAACAGGATGGATGTCAAAAAGGTCATCAGTGCGTAGGATGAGCCTACCGCCGCTAAGGCGTCAGCGCCTAAAAACCGGCCTACGATAAAGGTATCCGCCACGTTGTAAAACTGCTGGAGTAAATTGCCTAAGATCATCGGCATGGCAAACCGCAGCATGGTAGAGACAATAGGACCGGCCGTCAGGTCGGTTTTTGAGGGCATAGGGTCACTTCCTTCAGGTCCTTTTTAGGAGTTTCGCGATAATTTTTAAAAGATTCTCAACAATATATCCAAATTAGACTCTCCTTGTATATTGTATCGCCGAAACCTCTTTTGTCAATGGGAAGCGGACGATATTTTAAGGGAACTGCCACAAAATATTGTGTCGAGGGCTTCTCATAAGAACGGATACTATTCGCTTTCGAGCCTTTATGCAAAAGGCTTCTTGCTTTTTCCTTTTCACATAGAATTTCACTCGCAACCAAAAAGGCAATCGATTTTAACAAAAATCGATTGCCTTTTGTCTTTACGTCCGCGGTTTTAAAATCATCTCGAGATGATCGTTACCGCAAAAAACGCCAAATCGTCTTTACCATTTCATAATATCGATTGCGCATTTTTCAATGGAAAGTCCCGCGCGATAACGCTCCATAAATACTCGAAATCCTTCTACGTCTTGTTGACAGGGAAGTAACGTTTCGCCGGATAAGCCGCTGAAAATCCTTGTATTCAAGAAATCTTCCAGCTGTTCTTCCGGATTTTTTTCCAACATATACAGTGCCAATAAGGCAATTCCCCAAGCGCCGCCTTCGCTGGCTGTATCCATGACGGTAACCGGCGCATTGACTGCTGCGGCGAGATAACGCTGTCCCACGCCTTTGGTTTTGAAAAAGCCGCCATGTCCCGTAATCCGATCTACTTTGACTCCTTCTTCGTCCAATAGGATATCCAATCCGATTTTGACAGCTCCCAAAGAAGTGTAGAGATGGGTTCTCATAAAGTTGGCAAGGGTAAACTTGCTTTCCGGCGTACGGAGAAATGCCAGTCGTCCCTCGTTAATCATCGTAACGTTTTCACCAGAGTAGTACCCATATGCCAGCAATCCGCCGCAATCCTCGTCGCCCGCCAGGGAATGGAGATACAGCTTTTCATACAGCGTACCAAGATCCGCCGGTACCCCCATAAGCTGACAAAATTCCCCAAACAGCCCCACCCACGCATTCAGGTCGGATGTACCGTTATTCGCATGGGACATAGCGCAGGGAAATCCGGAAGGGGTGGTAACCATATCGATTTCCCGGTGTACTTTACTTAACTGGTGTTCCAGTACAATCATAGCGAACGTGCTGGTTCCGGCGGACACGTTTCCCGTTCTGGGAGCTACCGAATTGGTCGCCGCCATACCGGTTCCCGCGTCTCCCTCCGGCGGGCACATCGGAATTCCCGCCCGCAAATCGCCTTCCTCGTCCAAAAACGCCGCGCCTGCTTCGGTTAGTGAGCCGGCGTTTTGTCCCGCGCAGAGCACCTGGGGAAATATGTCCCGAAGATGCCACGAAAATCCATGCGTTTTTATTAACGCGTCAAATTTTTGAACCATCGTTTCCTGGTAGTCACAGGTATCCGAGTCAATCGGGAACATGCCGGACGCGTCGCCGACGCCCACCACACGTTTGCCGGTGAGCTTCCAGTGAATATAGCCGCTGAGCGTCGATACGTAATCCAGATGGTTTACATGCTCCTCTTTGTCCAGAATCCTTTGGTACAGATGGGCGATGGACCAGCGCAGAGGGATGTTAAAGGCGAACAGCTCAGTCAGTTCATCCGCCGCCCTTTGCGTGTTGGTGTTTCTCCAGGTTTGGAATGGCGCCAGCTGGTTGCCGTCTTTGTCCAGCGCCATATACCCATGCATCATAGCGCTGACACCGATGGCGCCGATGGTTCGCAGCACAATACCATATTGTTCTTGCACTGCTCGCTTTAGGGTCTGGTAACAATGGCGGATACCGGTATGAATTTCATCCAAGCTGTAGGTCCAGATATCGTCAACGAATGAATTTTCCCACTCATGGATTCCAACGGCCAAAACCGTTCCCTGTAGGTTGGTCAAAACACCCTTGATCCTGGTGGAACCTAATTCAATGCCAAGAACCGTCTTTCCTGATTCGATCCATTCTTTCTGATTCATACATGCTCCTTTCTCTGACGATGTCCACAGAGCCGCAAAATAAATAAAGGCGCCGTGAATCATTCAATCCCTTCGCTGTAAAAGAAAAGGCAGCCACCTTAAGTGACTGCCAGAAATTGAACTGTAAACCAATCTCCTCAGCCTTCATCTGTAATCAGCAGACAGCAGACTGCTGTGATTGGATGCGAAACCGGGTTATCAGTCAAACCGGAAAGCCACCTTGAAATCTCCGTATTTACCGGTGGCATACTCGAAAGCCTTTTCCCACTCGTCGATGGAGAAGACGCTGGTGACAACGCCATCGGTTTTCAATGTGCCGTCATAGATATGATCGATGACAAAGGGGAAGCAATAAGGGGACAGATGCGCGCCCAAAACATCCAGCTCTTTGCCGTCGCCGATGATGGACCAGTCTACGGTGACGCTTTCGCCAAATACGGAAAACTCCACAAAACGTCCCAGCTTCCGGATCATCTGTAAGCCCTGATTTACGCTGGATGGATGGCCGGTACACTCAATGTAAATATCGCAGCCGTACTGGTCGGTCAAGTCCATTACCGCCTTGGTAACGTCGGTCTCGCCGGGGTTCAATACCAAGTCGGCGCCAAATTCCAACGCTTTGTCCAGACGTTCCTGCTTCATATCAAGGACGATCAGCTTAGCCGGGTTTTTCATGCGCGCGTAGGTAACCATACCCAAGCCAAGGGTGCCGGCGCCGGAAATGACAACGACGTCCTCGTTGGTAATCTGCGCTCTGTCGATACAGTGCTTCGAGCAGGCATAGGGTTCGATGAGCAGCGCTTGCTCCATAGGCATATCCTTCGGCACTTTATGGACAACGGCAGTCTTGGGATAGCGCACATATTCAGCCATGCCCCCGTTGTTCTCTTTTTGGAAACCGAACGTCGCATGGGGCTGACACATCCAGTACCGTCCGGACTTGCAGAATTTACATTCTCCGCACGGAACAATCTGATCGGCAGTCACCCGATCTCCCACCTCAAAATCCTTAACGTTTTCACCGACTTTTACGATCTTACCAAAAAATTCATGGCCGGGAATAAAGGGAGGACGAACCCAGGACGGTTCCGTTTCATTTCCCCAGAAGCGCTCCGCACCATGCATGCATTTTAAATCACCGGCGCAGATGCCACAGGCTTCTGTTTTGATGAGAATGTCATCCGGTCCACACTCAGGAACGGGAAAATCCGTTTCCAAACGGTACTCGCCTTTTCCGTAAGCAACCAAAGCTTTCATCGTTTTGGGCAAAACTATATTTTCCATCAAAATCACTCCTTCAAATAGTTAACGGCTGCTCACAAATACACTATCCCAGATGAAATGATTCGAAAACAGCTCAACGTTATCGTCACGCTTTCACCTAAAACAGCGGAATCATACATTTTGTAGGGACAACCAAAGGCTCCTTTTTATTTAACCTGTTTTATATATCTGTTTTATGTAATGATTATAGCAACGCTTCCTTTTTTTGTCAATATGAGTACCTTTACAATTATGCAAGAGAATTTTATTGTATTTTAACGGGGTATCCTTGTAGGTTTTATAAAAATATTATTGCTATTTTTATAAAACTATTTTATAATATTCGTAAAGAAATACTGCATTTTCAAAACGGAAACAGGATGTGATTGAAGTGAATACAAGCTCCTTAAAAGTTCCATCTCTCGAATTGAAGCGCTACAATCGCAATAATATATACAGTCTGTTGCGGGAAAACCGGGAACTTTCGCGTCAAAGTATCGTTACCGGGCTGGGACTTAGCCTGCCGACAGTGGTGCAAAATCTCAATAAGCTGTTAGAAGACGGATTGATTCGGGAAGCCGGTATGCAAAGCAATACCGGAGGCCGAAAAGCCAAAACCTATGCGATCATTGCCAATGCGCGCACCGCCATCGGTCTGGATATTTCCCGCAATCATGTGGTGGCGGTAGCTATCAATCTTCGCGGCGAAATCATCGGAAATCTACGCGTTAAGCTGGTATTTTCCCAGACACCGGAGTACTATAGCCGCATTGGAAAGCTGGTAGATGAACTGATCTATGCCGCCAACATAGACCCGTCGAGTATTCTCGGCGTAGGAATTTCCATTCCCGGTTTGATTAGCGCGGATCTGTCCACAAGCTACTACTGCCGTGTTTTGGAGGTAGACCGTCTTACGCGGGAGGAATTTGCGCCGTATATTCCGTACCCGATCCATCTCTACCACGATGCCATTGCGTCTGCGTTTGCGGAAAGCTGGCAAAACAAAAAGGATAAAACCTTTTTTTATATGTTTCTCAGCTACAGCATCGGCGGCGCGATACTGATTGACTCCTCGGTATACCCCGGATGCAATCACCGCAGCGCGGAAATCGGTCATATGAAGTTGGTTGCCAATGGACGACAATGTTACTGCGGAAAGCGCGGCTGCATGGATCCATACTGTTCAGCGAAAGCCTTGATTGGCATCAGCGATGGAGATCTCAAAGAATTTTTTTATCTGCTTCACCAGCATCATAAACAGGCGCAGCTCGTTTGGGAAGAGTATCTGTGTAACCTTTCTTTGGCTATCCATAATATTCGCATGCTGTTTGACTGTAACATTGTGCTCGGCGGCCGCATCGGAGAAGAACTGGATCAGTACCTTGATGTTTTGCGCGAAAAGGTTGCGCTTTTGGATCCATTTTCCGACAATGCCGATTTTTTGTCTGTTTGCACATTTAAAACGGAGTCCGCCGCTGTGGGATCCGCATTGCATTTTATCGAACAGTATGTCAGTGAAATCTAAGCGCCATATCGATTAAGCATGACGCGATTCGTTTTGCGTATTCGCTTTCTACTCTCGCCAGGGTTACCTTAACTTGGCCGAAGATAGACTTCTTAAAAGAAAATAGTTAAAAAATTTGTGTAAAGCAAAACACGGATGATCGCCAAGCGGCGAATCATCCGTGTTTTTGTTTTTTATTAGGTTATTTGAAAATGTTTCAGCGCGTCCATAATCGCCGCTTTCTTTTCTGGCGGACACTTTGGCACTTATTCATCTTCCTTTTTTGACAGAATAGGTTGCTTTACTTTCTGCCATCCATCTCATCCAGATTCAATTCCACCTCGATATGCTGCTTGATATTGAGTTTGGACAAAAGGATTACCGTCTCCACATGTCCCGTTCTTGGAAACAGATCCGCCGGGCGAATTCGGGTTGGCGCGTATCCCATTTCGGAGAGGAGCTTACAGTCTCTTGCGGCAGTCGCCGGATTACAGGAGATCATCACAATCTTTTTCGGGGCCATTTGGACGATGGATTCCAGCGTCAATTTATCACAGCCTTTTCGGGGAGGATCCACCATAATTACGTCGGGGGAGAGCCCTTTTTTCGCCAACTCGCTCGCTGCTTTTGCCGCGTCGGCAGTTAGAAATTCCGCTTTCGAAAAACCATTTTGCTTGGCGTTTTCCCGCGCGCTGGCAACTGCTTCCGGAACAATTTCCACTCCCAAAAGCCGGTTTAGCTTTCGGTAGGCGCAAAGCCCCACCGAACCGATGCCGCAGTACAAATCCAGAAGAAATTCCTCGCCGGAAAAGTCGGCGTAGTCGTAGGCTAACTGGTAAAGTCTTTCCGTCATGTCATGGTTAACCTGGTAGAAGGCGGCGGGGGAGATATGAAAATCGGTATCTAAAAGCCGGTCTGAAAGTTGCTGTTTGCCCCAAAGAGGAATGTACTTTTTCCCCAAAATTACATTGGTGTCCTTGGTGTTCACATTGATTAGGATGCCGGTTACCGACGGGAAACGCTCCCTTATAGTTTTCAAAAGCGTCGGCAGACCGGGGACCGATTCGTCAGCTACCACTAAGGTATACAAAATTTCGCCGGTGGCTTTGCCTGTGCGCAAAAAGAGGTGGCGCAAAATACCTTGTTTGGTTTTCTCATCGTAAACCGGGACGTTTTCCTCGTTTGCCCAAGAGGCAGTAGCGGCGGCAATTTGGGAAAACGCCGCGTCTTCGATTTTACAGTCCGTTACAGGAATTAGCCGGTGGCTCCGCTTGGCAAAAAACCCTAAAACTACATTTCCGTCCTTATCTTTTCCGAAGGGGAACTGCGCTTTATTCCGATAGCCAAGCGTTTTTCCCGATAAGATCGGCTCCGGTTTAAGGGAAAACCCGCCGATTCGCGAAAAGGCATCCGAGACAGCCTTTTCTTTTATGGCGAGTTCCGCCTCATAACGGATGTGGCGAAACAGGCAACCGCCGCATTGGGAAAAGGCGGCGCAATCATTTTCGATCCGGTCAGGGGAGGGGGAGAGAATTTCTTCGATGATTCCGTAGCCGTAAGAGGAAAGGACTTTGACCGCCTTAAAGCGGATGACGTCCCCTTTGGCTGTTTTAGGAATAAAAAAAGAAAACCCATCTACCTTGCAGACGCCGTTGCCTTCCAAAGTTAAATCAATGACGGTACCGGTAAAGCTTTGATTTTTTTGAAACATCATTTTCTCCTTGAAAAACGCCTGACAACGGTAAGGTCATCAGGCGTTTTCGGTTTTACTCGGTTTGTTCTTCGTCCTCGTCGCTGTCGAGCCCTTCGTAGTGGTTCCCGTCACAAGTGTCCGGTTTGGCACTGGACTTATAGTAACCGGTTCCGGTTTGGGTGCAAGCGGAGGTGGCGATATTTCCGGTAATTTTACAGTAGGTCAGCCGCACGATGTTTTCGCTCAAGGTAAAGTCTTTGGCTTCGGATCCTGCGGTGATATCTTCCATTACGATTTTGAAGATTTCGTCCGGCTCATTCATCTGGGTATAGGGGAGGAAAGCGGGGGTATCGTAACCCGTCCAGATGCCGGCAACATAGTCCGGTGTCAAGCCCACGAACATCATATCGTTGTAATCCTGGGTAGTACCGGTTTTTCCGATGACAGTTACCCCGTTGGAGAGGCGGGCCTCTCTACCGGTTCCGCCGCCGTTGACGACCTCCCAAAGAAGCCGGTTCATAATGGACGCGGTTTCTTCGCTCATCGCTCTCGTCTTCTTGGGTGTATTGTCGTAAATCAGGTTTCCATTGGAATCCTCGATCCGGTAATAGGTGGCAGGTTCATAATACATGCCGCCGTTTCCGAAAGTGGCGTAAGCCGCCGTCAGCTCATGGAGATAAACGCCGTCCGTCATAGAACCGATGGCCAACGAATAGGTGTAGTCGTTTACGGAGCCGGTAGTCACCAGCGTCGTCAATCCGAATTTTTTCATCAGATAATCCACGCTGCGCTCCGGCGTCAGCTGCTGCATCAGTTTCACGGGGATGGTGTTTCTGGAATACCGGATGGCGTCTACAATCAACGTATCGCCGTAATATTGCATTTCGTAGTTGTTGGGCCATGGCTTTCCGTCAATAGTCATCGCCGGGCTATCCACCAAAACGGTGGACCAGTTGATAATATCGTATTCCAAGGCGGGGGCGTACACCGACAGGGGTTTCATAGAAGATCCGGGGGGACGCATCGCCATGGTGGCGCGGTTATAGGAACGGCTTTCGGTTTTGGTCCCTTTTCCGCCCACGATCGCCAAAAGGTGTCCCTCGTAATCCATAAGCACAAAGGCGGATTCGGGGGATTCTCCCTCTTCATTGGTGGGAAGTTCGCCGTTTGAGAAGGTAGAAGGATTACAATATTTCTCCTCTACGATCTGCTGTAACTCGAGATCCACACAGGTATAGATTCGGTAGCCGCTGTTTTTCAGCTTTTGGGTAGCGAAGCTTCTCGACCAATCGTACTTTTCCATCAGATCGGCGATGGCTTCCTCGATGACCGCGTCCACATAATAGGAACTGATGCCTTCCGCAACGGTGACAGTCGAGCCGTCAGAAGTCGTTACCGTATCTCCTGTCTCGGTATTTTCCTCGCCGCCTTCCAGCTCGTTGGCTAACGCTTCCAGCGTTTCCTCGTCGCTTTCTACCGTAGTTACCGGAGTTGCTACATACTCGTCATACTCCGCCTGGGTAATATACCCCGACTCCAGCATACAGCTCAAGGCGTAATCCCGGCGTTCTTTATTCTCCTCGGGGTGAAGATCGGGACGGCGCTTGTTGGGAGAACGGGTCATTCCCGCCAGCGACGCAGCCTGGGGAACGGTCAATTCCCACACATGGCACCCGAAATATTCCTGGGAAGCCGCTTCTACGCCATAGGTTTGTCCGCCTAAGAAAATGATGTTCAAATACGCTTCCAGAATTTCATCTTTGGAATAGTTTCGCTCTAGCTCCAGCGCGCGGAAGATCTCCCGAAGTTTACGAATGGGGGCGACTTCGTTATCTAATGTAATGTTTCGAACCAGCTGCTGAGTAATGGTAGAGCCGCCCTGGCTTCCATCCATAAAGATGGCGCGAAAGGCGCTGGCGGCGGTTCGAAGCCAGTCCACTCCCTCATGCTCCCAAAACCGTTTATCCTCGGTGGCGACATACGCTTCGATGACGTAATCGGGGATCTGGCTGAGGCTCACTTCAATTCGGCGTTCGTCACCGGACATTCGGAAGACTTCAATCATTCCTTCGGTTTCATCTTCGGCATAGAAAATGGTGGTAGAATTGAGATTGACATTATCTAAGTTCAGATCCGTGTCGATCTCCATAAAATTCATCACATAAATGACCATTGCCGAAACGACGATACATCCGGTAATACCGCAAATTAAAATTCCGGTAAATAAAAGCCGAAAAATCGTTCCAATCACCGAAGTAGTCACTTTTGCCTTTTTTTGACTTTCGGTTTTTGGGGCAACCGTCTTCTTTTTTCGTGCCAAATAACTCCCTCCTTTGCTGAGGAAAATTTCTTCCCTTTACAGTATTTTGCACAAATAGAAAGCTTTTAAAATAAAAGCTTAAACTACAGTATACCACAGTCCTCACAAAAAGTTAAGCCCTAATTTAAAAAACCTTTTTAACGCTTTTGGGTAAGAAGAGATTATCGCAGTTTTTCCTTTTTTTGTTTGTTGAAAAAAGAAAAAGTGACAAAAATGAATATTTTTCCATAGTATGGGAATGCTGATATCAAGAAAACAGGAATGGCTTTGTCGGAGCCCAAGAAGGGCGCTCCCCCAAAGTAAAGCTCTATGCGGGAAGGAGATTATGACATGAACCGAAGAACACTTTATCTTGTCTTTTGTCTTGCAGTATTGACCGTTACGATTACGTTAAACGGAATTACCCACGCCGGGGAGGAACCTTCGGCGGAAGAAGCGGGGTATCTGCTTAAAGAATACGACGGAAAGCTTGCTGTATTTTTAAACGGGGAGGAAACGCCCTTTCGATTACTGGACGGTTCGACAGCATTTCTTCCCGAGAATGATAAAGAGGCGTTAGAAGAGGGCATCTTTATTCCGGATGAGGAATCGCTAAAAAAACGAATTGAAGATTTTACTTCCTAAGTAAAAATCCGCTCCCCAAAAGGGGAGCGGATTTTTATGTAATTATCTGCCAAAATATTCTCTGGAGAGAAGATAGATCGCATCCCGCATCCGGGTATCGGTAGAACCGCGGTAGGAGCAGACCACTCTCAGATCTTTGTATTTGTCAAAGTACTCTTTGGCAGCGGCAAGTACTTCGTCGTCCGAAGCGCTTTCATCCAAAACGGGAGGCTCGATTCCGAAGGTAAAGCGATCGCCGTATTCCTTCGCCAACGCTTCCTTGTCGTTCATCGGCTGGCCTCTCCAGAAATCCACGCCCGCTTTCATCATCAGAGGAACCAGAGGTTCGATCTTTCCGCAGGAATGCATCTCGAAGATAATGCCCAGCTCATGGGCTTTGCTGACCACACGGGTCAGATAGGGAATAATCATCTCGTCGCAGGTCGCTACCGAGAAGAAGGGAGAACGTTGGGCGCCCCAGTCGTCATGGAACTGAACTTCCGCCGGATTGTAATACTTCTTGAATTTCTCGAGAAGCTTGCAGTAGAAGTCGGCTAATTTATCGAAGAGGCGGTGAACTGCTTCCTGCTCATCTTCGTCGATCATCGCGACAGCGGCGTCTTCAAAGTCAATAAAGGAAATCAGGCGCTCGTAAAAACCGGTAAAAATGGTCATCGAAATAGGAATATCACCGGAGATGTATTCGGCGTTTTCCTTCGCGGATGTCTCCCAGTCCAGCGCGTCCAGATCCGGGAAGGTAATGTATTTTTCCCATTCGCAAATATCTTTTACCTTGGGATTTCCAGGTTTTACCATAGAACCGCCGGCGACGGGGATGTATTCCCACTGCACACCGAACCAGTCCGGGCCTCCCGCTTCTTCGTCGGTAATCATATTCTTTTCAAATACGAAATGCCGGGAAATGTTATCGGGAACGATTCTAGGACCAAACATTTTCAGATCGCTGGTAAAAGGCATCCAGTAAGGCTTTTCTCCTTTTAAGCGAAGCTTCAGGTTCTCCGCGGCGTCAATCGGGTAATTGTAGATCGGAGAGCTTAGCGCTCCCGAGCCGAAAATCGAAAAACTACCCTTGGTTTTCAATTCTTCCACATAAGGCGAGTTTTCAAGCATTTGGTTATCCTCCTTGCAAATTAAATTCAATGTATTTGCACACTCAGTATAGCATAAATCGAGTTAAATAACCAGTATTTTCCGCGCATTTTTAAGAAAATCAGGTAATCTGTGAAATTTAACTAAAAAGAAACCGCCGTTTTGCATAAAACGGCGGAAATTCTTTATCGGATAACTCGATTCTTTTTCTTTTTTTCATTCCCCGTTTCCGCGGCTGGCTCTTCCTTGCCAAGGTCGGTAAAAATCGTTTCCGGATCCACCGGCATCGGAACACCGGGGAGAATTTCGTTTTCCTTTAATTCGGGATTTTGAACCGGGAGATCGGGAAGTTCTTCCGATTCTTCTTTTTTCGGCCGCTGGGGGTCGATAATATATTTTACAATATATTGGTATCCATTAAAGATAGGAATGTAGTAAACAGTGCTGACGCCAATTAAAAGATAAAATACTAAGGAGTAAGGGAAAAACCACAGGCTCAAAATCGCGATGAGCGATAAAATTCCAAAGGTAATCAGATTGGTTTTAATTCCCAGAAAGAAAAACATCAGCGCGTTTTTGATGATCGGTTTTAACGGAAGCTCTATGGTAACAATCATCATGTAGGTGTACGAGCGGATAAAAATCCAGACCATAACCAAAAGACAGCAGATGATCGCGGGAATCACCAGCCCTAGCGAGGACGTCGTCGTATTGGAAAAATAGTAGAAAAAGGCAAAGCCGCCTACTCCCATCACCAGAAAATCCAAAAGAGAAAACAAAAAGCTTTGTTTAAAATTGCTTTTTAGCGCCTTCAGAAAGTCATGGGTCAGAAAAACCGATTTCTCTTCCGCAAAGTTTCTAAGAATATAGGTTAGTCCCGCCGTGGCAGGGCCTATGGTTACAATAGGAAGACAGAAAGCCAGATACAGCCAGTTTAGCAGTATCAACTTTCCGAACTTTCGAAAATACAGTTCAAAAAAGTAGAAAAAACGTTTTTTATTGGTTTCCCCTTTTGGGACCCCTTTGCCGACTTTATCGGTGTATCGAAATAAGCCCATAAACTCCCTCCGTCTGTCATTCGTACTCTTCATTATGACGAAAAAGAAAGAGTTTGTCAATATAAGGAACCAGGACCAAATCTAAACGTTTCATTAATTTTTACGGCATCAAAGATTGAACCCAAGGTAATAAAGCCACGAGGGAAAACGCTTCGCCCAGGGAAAGGACGAGAAGGCCGACAGCGTATATGAGAAAACGCAGCGGAAAATGCTGAGGCGTGTCCGGACGCTTTTCATCCCGAAGGGCGGCTAAAATGCAGGAAGAGAGCTGGAAAGCATCGCTGCCGCCTTTGGATAAAATCAAAGCGGACAAGGCGGCAAAGGGCGCGAGGATTAAAATTTGGGGCAAGGGGGCCAGACCGGAAAGTAAAACCGCACTGGAAAACGTCAGGCCAAAGCCGGCGCCTTTAAAAAACAAGAGCAGAAACGGGATAAATCTTCCGAAAGCGCAAAAGCCGGAAAGAAAGAGAAGGGCGAGAAAGGCGCCCTGGACGGAAAAAGAGAGAAGAGCGTCCCGCAGGAGATTTTCCGCCGTTCTGGCTTCGTAAAATCCCTCGAAAACGGAAAACAAAAGAGAAATTTCTTTTCCGGAAAGGCGGCTTACCACAAAGACGCCGGCGGCGGTTCCGAAAATGAAAAAAAAGCTTAGCAAAGCGGTTTTTGAACTTTCCCCTTCGATGGGAGCGGCTGTTTCCTCCACCGGAAAAAATTCTTCTTCATCAACAAAACGAACTTCATCGGTCATGATATTCCCTCCTGATTTAGGTGTTGTCCTTTTTTACCATACTATGAAAAGAAAAAAAGAAATAGACTTTCTCTTTTCAAATCGGGAAAATTATGGTATGCTGTCTCCTGGACAAGGAGGGAAACGGTTGGAAATCTACCCGGATTATTACTCTTTTTTTCGATGCAAAGGCGCAAAATGCACCGACAACTGCTGCGTGGGCTGGGAAATCGATATTGACAGGGAAACCTTTCAATACTATCAAAGCCTCAAAGGGCCTCTCGGCGACGCCCTTCGGGAGAACATTCTGTCCGCAAACGGGGTGTATGCCTTTATCCTGCAAGAGGACCGCTGTCCGTTTTTGGACGGGGATTTTCTATGCCGGATTCAAAAGGAACTGGGGGAAGAGGCGCTGTGTGAAATTTGCAGGGAGCACCCTCGGTTTTACCGAAGCTATTTTGACGTAGAGGAAATGGGGCTGGCGCTCGCCTGTGAGCGGGTGAGCGAGATTTTGCTTTCCAAGGAAACGCCCACCGTCTTTTGGGAAACCGGCGAAAAGCACCTGTCGTCCCGGGCGGAGAGGGCTTTTACCGAGCGAAAGCGGCGTATCGCTTTGCTCCAAAATCGGAACATGTCCCTTTTTCAACGGGCCGCTTTGGCTTTTGGACTAAAGCGGGGAGAAAAAAGGGACGGCTATTTTCGCGTTTTGGATCTTTTACTTTCCTTAAATCATATGGACGAACGGTTTGCGCCTTTCCTTCTCGATGGGAAAAAACGATGGGAACAGGATTTGCCCGCTTTGGGGCTGTATCATCCAAAGGCGTTTCAAAAGGAGTACGAAGAGATCGCCGTCTATTTTTTATATCGTTACGGTATGAAAGAGTACACTTCTCTCTGGGCGGGATTTTCCGCTTTTCTCGCTTTATTTTCCGTTGTCTCCGTAAGCCTTTTCCACCTTTTTTCCCAGGCGGAGGAGCGATCAAAACGGGTAGCGGATGTAGTATGGTTTTCCAAGGAAGTAGAGTACGACGAGGAAAACATCGAACGGCTTTACGCTTCCTATCAAAGGAATCCGGCTATCACGGAGTCTTTGTTGTCTGTTTTCCGGATTGGCGAAGAGGAAGAGGGACTTCCTTCTTCGGACGGGAAAACGCCGGCGGAAAAAATTTCTTCGGAGGAAACGATATGACATTGAACATTGTTTTATTGGAGCCTCAGATTCCCCAAAACACGGGGAACATTTCCCGAACCTGCGCGGTGACGGGGGCAAGGCTTCATTTGATTAAACCTTTCGGCTTTGAAATTACCGATAAGCAGTTAAAACGGGCGGGGCTGGATTATTGGCCGTATCTGGATGTTTCTTACTACGAGAACTGGGAAGACTTTCTTCAGAAGAATCCCACCGGAGAAAAGTACTATTTTTCCACGAAGGCGCAAAACTGTTACAGCGATATCGAGTATCCGGATTTATGTTACCTGGTGTTCGGAAGAGAGGACGCGGGACTTCCCGAAACGCTTTTAAAGGAAAATCCCCTGACTTCGGTAAGGATTCCTATGAAAGGCTTTCTCAGAAGCTTAAATCTCTCGAACTCGGTGGCGATTGGGGCTTACGAAGTCTTGCGGCAATGGGGATACCCGTCGCTGTCTTTTCAAGGCGAGTTGACGCAATACCGCTGGAACGATGAAAAATAAATGGAGGAAGAACATTGCAAAACCAGAAAATTAAAATCATCACCGATTCCGCATGTGATTTGCCGGCGATGTTAGAGGTGGAAGAGGACATCCGAATTTTAAACTTTCCCATTACTGTGGACGGGAAAAGCTACGAGGAGCGGGTGGATTTTACGCCGGATGAGTTTTATAAAATTTTGAAGCAAAGCGAGCAGATCCCTACGACTTCTCAGTATACGGCGCTTCGCTTCGGGGAAGTATTCGAGGAGTACTACAAAGAGGGGTACACCGATTTGATTTACGTCTCCATCAACGCCAAGGCTTCCGCTACCCATGACAACGCGTTAATGGCGAGAGACGCTTTTTATGAGGAACATCCCGAGGCGAAGGAAAATTGCCGGATTTACGTCATCGATTCCGGCACCTACACCATCGCTTACGGGTACCCGGTCTATGAGGCGGCGAGAAAGGCGGCTAACAAGGTATCGGCAGAGGAAATTGTCGCTTATCTGGAAGGGTATTTTCGAACCAGTCGGATTTATTTCGCTCCGTATACGCTGGAATATGTGAAAAAAAGCGGCAGGGTGAGCTGCGTCGCGGCTTTTGTTGGGGAGCTGATGGGGCTAAAGCCCATCATCACCTTCGAAAAAGGGGAATCCAAAACCGTTTCCAAGGTTCGGGGAGAAAAGGCGATCATCCCCGCGATTTCCAAGCTTGTGAAACAAAATATCATTCCGCATACCGAGTATCTTCTCATTCGCGGGGAAAACGGCGCGCACGCGGAAGCGTTGAAAAAGGATCTGGAAAAGGCGTTAGGTTATCCGCCGGTTATGACAATCCCCGCCGGGGGCGCTATCAGTATCAACGCCGGTCCCGATGTAGTGGGCGTTGTTATAAAAGACAAGACCCTCTTGGGATAGGAAAAAGGAAAATATTGTTAATTTTTTAATGAAGCCCTATTGCAAAAAAGGGATAAATAGGGTAAAATAAGCTTTGGAAAGGGAAAGAGATACTTTTCCCGAAGGATAAAAAATACAGGAAGGAATGACGATTCATGACCTCTTACAACAAGAAAACCATTGACGATTTGAACGTCAAAGGGAAAAAAGTACTGGTTCGCTGCGATTTTAATGTTCCGCTGAAAGATGGTGTGATTACCGATGAGAACCGTATCGTCGCTGCTCTGCCTACCATTGAGAAGCTGATGAAGGACGGCGCGAAGGTCATTTTGTGCTCTCATATGGGTAAGCCCAAGGGAGCGCCCGATCCCAAATATTCTTTGGCTCCGGTGGCGAAGAGATTGAGCGAAAAGCTTGGCAAAGAGGTCGTCTTTGCCGCCGATGACAACGTGGTAGGCGAAAACGCCAAAGCCGCGGTAGCCGCCATGAAAGACGGCGACGTAATTCTTTTGGAGAACACCCGTTTCCGTCCCGAGGAGACCAAAAACGGGGAAGCTTTGTCCAAGGATCTGGCTTCCATCTGCGATGTGTTTGTCAACGACGCGTTTGGCGCGGCGCACAGAGCGCACTGCTCTACCGTGGGTGTTGCCGCTTTCGTTAAAGAGAACGCGGTGGGCTACCTGATGGGCAAAGAGCTCAAATACCTGGGCAACGCGGTCAACGATCCCGTTCGTCCTTTCGTTACCATTTTGGGCGGCGCGAAGGTTGCCGATAAGCTGAACGTCATCGAGAATCTGTTAAGCAAAGCAGATACTTTGATTATTGGCGGCGGTATGGCGTACACCTTCTTAAAGGCGAAGGGCTACGAGATCGGAAAATCCTTGGTGGACGACAGCAAGTTAGATTACTGCAAGGATATGCTCAAAAAGGCGGAAGAGAAGGGCGTTTCCATCCTTCTTCCCGTGGATAGCGTTGTGGCGCCTTCCTTCCCGGATCCCATTGACGCTGAGATCGAAGTGAAAGCGGTAGACGCGGATAAGATCCCCGCCGACATGATGGGACTGGATATCGGACCGAAAACGGCGGCTTTGTTTGCCGACGCGGTAAAATCGGCGAAAACGGTAGTTTGGAACGGGCCTATGGGCGTGTTCGAGAATCCCATTTTGGCGAAGGGCACCATGGAAGTGGCGAAGGCTCTGGCCGAGACCGACGCGACCACCATTATCGGCGGCGGCGATTCCGCGGCTGCGGTGAATACCCTGGGTTACGGCGACAAGATGACCCACATTTCTACCGGCGGCGGCGCGTCCCTCGAATTCTTGGAGGGCAAAGAGCTTCCCGGTATCGCCTGCATTAACGACAAATAAGAATGATGGCTTCCGCCGCCGTTTTGCCGGCGGCGGATGTTTTAATTTGGATCAGAGAAAGGGTTGTGTGACAATGAATAAAGCACTTCGGAAGGCGATCATCGCCGGTAACTGGAAAATGAACAAGACCCGCCCGGAAGCGAAAGAGTTGATCGAGGCGTTGAAACCCCTGGTTAAGGACGCTACCTGCGAGGTTGTCGCTTGTGTTCCTTTTACCAATTTGGAGACAGTACTGGCGGCGGCGGAAGGCTCCTACATCAAAGTGGGCGCACAAAACTGCCATTTTGAGACCTCCGGCGCTTTCACGGGCGAAATTTCCGCGGACATGCTTAAGGAAATGGGCGTCGAGTACGTCATCATCGGTCACTCCGAGAGAAGACAGTATTTCGGCGAGACCGACGTTACCGTCAATAAGCGTCTGAAAGCGGCTTTGAACGCCGGATTAAAGGTCATCCTTTGCGTAGGCGAGATGTTAGCCGACAGAGAAAACGGCATTACCGCCGAGCTTGTGGCGCTTCAGACCAAGATCGCGTTAAAGGATGTCTCTGCGGAAGAATTGAAGAATGTCATTATCGCTTATGAGCCGGTTTGGGCCATTGGCACCGGCAAAACCGCTACGGCACAGCAGGCCAACGAAGTTTGCGCCATCATCCGGAATGTGGTCGAGTCCCTCTACGGAAAAGCGGCGGCGGATGGAATCACCATACAGTACGGCGGTTCGATGAACGCGAAAAACGCCGAAGAGCTGGTCGCGCAGCCCGACGTGGATGGTGGTTTGATCGGCGGCGCTTCTTTGAAAGCGGAGGATTTCTCCGTGATTGTAAAGGCTGCTTCCAACGGTTAATAGAGAGAGACGGGCAGCAAGTTCTGCCCGTTTGTTTTGAAGGAGGAAATTTATGAAGAAACCGATTGCTCTTTTAATTTTAGACGGCTACGGCTATAACCCTTCCGATTACGGAAATGCCATCAAAGCGGCAAACACGCCGGTGATGGATCATCTGATGGAAACCTGTCCTCACACCTATATCAACGCCAGCGGATTGGATGTGGGACTGCCTAAAGGACAGATGGGCAATTCCGAAGTAGGTCACACCAATATCGGCGCCGGAAGAGTTGTGTACCAGATGTTAGTGAAGATTTCCAAATCCATCCAGGACGGGGACTTCTTCCAAAATAAAGTGCTGCTGGACGCGGTTAACAGCGCCAAAGAGAAAGGAAAAGCCCTTCATCTTATCGGATTGGTTTCCGACGGCGGCGTTCACAGCCATCAGGAGCATCTGTACGGGCTTTTGGAGATGGCGAAACGCAACGGCTTGGAGAAGGTCTACGTTCACGCATTGATGGATGGAAGAGACGTTCCTCCCACGGCGGGCGCCGGATTTGTGGAAGAGCTGGAACAGAAGATTCGGGAAATCGGCGTCGGAAAGATCGCGACTATTATTGGCCGGTATTACGCCATGGACCGGGATAACGCATGGGATCGGGTGGAAAAGGCTTATGCCGCCATGGTTTACGGCGAGGGAGAAAAGGCTTCCGACCCGGTACAGGCGGTGAAGGATTCCTACGAGAAGGGCGTGACCGATGAGTTTATGCTGCCCACCGTGATGGACGGCGGCGAGACCGTCAAAGAAAACGACAGCGTCATCTTCTTCAACTTCCGCCCCGACCGTGCCCGTCAGATTACCCGGGCGTTTGTGGACCCCGATTTTAAGGGGTTTGTACGGAAAAACGGGTTTTTCCCGCTTCACTATGTCTGCATGACCCAGTATGACGCCACTATGCCCAACGTCACCGTGGCGTTCCCGCCAGAAGAACTGCATATGACCATGGGCGAGTATATCTCCAAGCAGGGCTTAACCCAGCTTCGTATTGCCGAGACCCAGAAATACGCCCACGTAACCTTCTTCTTTAACGGCGGTGAAGAGAAGGTCTTCCCCGGCGAAGATCGGATTTTGATTCCCTCTCCCGATGTGGCGACCTTTGACTTAAAACCGGAGATGAGCGCGTATGAGGTGTGCGACGCGGTGGTGAAAGCTATTGAGTCGGACAAGTACGACATGATCATCCTAAACTACGCCAACTGCGATATGGTAGGACACACCGGCATTTTCGACGCGGCGAAAGCGGCGGTGGAAGCGGTAGACGTTTGCCTCGGAAGAACGGTGGACGCGATTTTGAAAAAAGGCGGCGTGGCGCTGGTGACCGCGGACCACGGCAATGCGGAAAAGATGTACGAGCCGGACGGAAGCCCCTTTACCGCGCATACCACCAACATCGTTCCTTTGGTCATTGCCGGTTACCATGACTGCAAGCTCAAGGAAAACGGCCGTTTGGCTGACCTTGCGCCGACGATGCTTCATATCATGGGCCTTCCCAAACCCAAGGAGATGGACGGCGAAAGCCTCATTGAAGAATAAAAAGGAAAAGGGCGGTCAAAGGTGGCTGCCCTTTGTTTTTTGGAAACAGGAGAAAATATGGCGACCGTTATTTTAATTTGCGGCAAGATCGCAAGCGGAAAAACTACCTACGCTAACCATCTTTGCGGCGCGCGCCGGGCTTTTCTTCTCTCGGCGGACGAGGTCATGCGCTGTGTTTTTCCCGAGGACTTGGGAAAAGAGTACGACCGTTACGCCCGACGGGTACAGGAATATCTTTACCGGCAGGCGGCGCGCCTTTGCGGGATGGGGATAAGTGTAGTGCTGGACTGGGGATTTTGGCGCAAAAGCGAAAGAGACCATGCCAAAGCGTTTTTTGACCGTCAGGGGATTTCGTACGAGTTTCATTACCTTTCGGTGGAAGACGGGGAATGGAAATCCCGTATCCGGTCGCGAAATGCCGCGGTCCAGGCGGGGGAAGCGGACGCCTATTTGGTGGACGAGGGATTGATGGAAAAATTTTCTAATGCCTTTGAACCGCCCGCGCGGGAAGAGATGGATGTTTGGGTAGAAAACGAATATTAGGAAAGGAAAAAGCGCAAACCGTCTGGTTTGCGCTTTTTTGATGTCCTGTAAAGAAAATTGCTTAACAAAATTCTTCCCCGTTTTCCATAAGAAGGCGATCTCGCCGAAGAAGAGAAAAATCCAAAGGAATCCCGGTATCTTGGGTAAAGGCATCGGTCAAAAGGGTAGGGTTCAGGTTAGAGACGGTACCGGCGGGAAGGGATAGGGTCAATGTCACCGCGCTTTCATCGGCAAAAAGGGACGGATTTTGGATGGAAGGTTTTAGGTCCACCATCTTTGGCCCTTTCTTGGAACGCTTTTCGGTAAGGATTTGATCCTTGGATAAAAAGGCTTCCATTTTGGAGAGAAGCGCTTTTGGTGTTTCCGTCTCGGAGAAAAAGGAGAGGGTATAATCGGCGCGGACAATGGAAGTAATCTTATGTTTTGGCGCCGCCGCGTCGAGGACGCGAAACCCCTTCGGCATAACTTCATTCAATCGGTTTACGATCTCCTCTTCCGAAAGGTTTTCCGAAAGGCGGCAGTCAAAGGATTCCCGCACGCCTTCGTAGCCTAAGCAAAGAGGGAGAATAAACTTCAGGTAGATTTTGGGATTAAAACCATCGGTGTACCAAACGGGGAGCTTGGAACGCTGAAACGCCCGCTGGATGGTGCGGTAGGAGTCCAGATGGGAGATATATCTGGCGCAGTCTGTTTTCCGGAAGAAAATACGGGTGTCGAAATAGTCCTTGTTATGGATCACGACAATTTTCGGATCACGCAAAGCATTTTCCTCCTTTCAAAAGCCGGTTGGCGCCGCAGCCGGCGCATTGCTCCACGCAGTTAGGGGTGGTTTTTCCCGCTTTCGCTTTTTCCCATTCTTTTAGGAAAAAGTCTTTTCGAACGCCCACGTCGATATGATCCCAGGGGAGGATCTCGTCTTCTTTCCGCACGCGGTTGGCATACTCTTTGATGGTGAGGCCGGCGTCGGCTAATGCCTGCTTCCATTTTTCAAAATGGAAGCATTCGTCCCAGCTATCGAACCGGCAGCCCGACTTCCATGCGTTATAGATGGCCTTTCCCAACCTGCGGTCGCCTCTGGAAACCACGCCCTCCAACACCGAGGTGGACACGTCGTGCCAGCTAATGCTTACTTTTTTGGATTTTACCGTTTCCACTAAGGCTTTTTGTTTTTGGACGATGGTTTGATAATCGTCCTGGGCGCACCACTGGAAAGGGGTAAAGGGCTTGGGAACAAAGGTAGAAACGCTTATCGAAACCGAGGGAGCTTTTCCCTTGGGGCGGTCTTTGAGGCTATAGTACAAGTCCACGATCCGTTCCGCCAACGAGATGATCCCTTTGACATCCTCTAACGTTTCGGTGGGAAGCCCTAACATAAAATAGAGCTTTACCGAGGTGTAGCCGCCCAAAAAGGCGATCTTACAGGTTTCCATCACCTCGTCCTCGGTGACGTTTTTGTTGATGACGTCCCGAAGGCGCTGGGTACCCGCTTCGGGGGCGAAGGTCAGGCCGGTTTTTCTCACCCGGTTTATTTTTTCAAGGAGGCTTTCCGAAAAGTTGTCCACCCGCAAAGAGGGCAGGGAAAGGCTGATTTTTTCTTTCTCGGTGTAGGCGATGATCTTGCTTAACATCTCCTCAACCTTAGGATGGTCCGAGGTGGAGAGGGAGGAGACGCTCATTTCGTCGTAGCCGGTGCTTTCACAGAGGTCTTTTCCCTGGCGGCAGAGAAGATCCGGGTCTTTGGCGCGCATAGGACGGTAGATGAATCCGGCCTGGCAAAAGCGGCAACCCCGGATACAGCCCCGCATTACCTCTAACACCGCCCGGTCGTGGATCACCTCGGTATAAGGAACCACAAAGGTTTCCGGGTAGTAAACGGCGTTTAGATCCTCAATGATCCGTTTGCGGACCGTTTTGGGGGCGCCGTCTTTGGGCGTCACCGCGGCGATGGTGCCGTCCTCTTGATAGGTCACGTCGTAAAGAGAGGGGACGTAGATGCCGGGGATTTTGGCGGCGTCCCGCAAAAACGCCTTTTTGTCGAAGCCTATGGCTTTATGTTTTTGGTGAAGGCGAAGCATCTCCATCATAATTTCTTCCCCTTCGCCCAGCTGGAACAGGTCCACAAAATCCGAAAGGGGTTCCGGGTTGATGGCGCATGGACCTCCCGCCTGGATAATGGGGTCGTCGTTTCCCCGGTTTTTCGCCAGGGGGTCGATCCCCGCCAGATCCAGCATATTGAGGATATTGGTGTAGGAAAGCTCGTACTGTAACGAAAAGCCTAAGACATCGAATTCCTTTAACGGGCTTTTGGTCTCCAGGGAGTAGAGGGGAATATGGTATTTTCGCATGATCTCCTCGAAATCCACCCATGGCGCGTAGACCCGCTCGGCGTAACAGCTTTCATCCTGGTTAATGAGGGAATAGAGAATCTTTAGCCCTAAGTGGGACATACCCACCTCGTAGGTATCGGGAAAGCATAGGGCGATCCTTGTCTTCACCGCGTTTTTGTCCTTGATGATCGCGTTGAGCTCGCCGCCGGTATAGCGGGCGGGCTTTTGCACCTTTAAAAGCAGAGAGGGAAGTTGTTCTTTCCAATTCATTTTTGGGGGTCCTTTCCGTACATTTCTTTGATTTTCTTCCAGTATTCCGCCGCCGCCTGTTCATTTTTATTTTGGGCGGGGAAGTAGTATTGAACGCCCTTTAAGGCGTCGGGAAGGTATTGCTGTTTCACATAACGGCCAGGGAAGGCATGGGGATACAGGTAATGCTGGCCTTTGTTTTGCTGGTCCTCGCCGTCGTAATGCTTGTTTTGGAGATTTCGCGGCACGGGACCGCTTTTTCCCTTTTTTAGATCCGCCATGGCCGCGGCGATGGCTTCGTTTCCCGAGTTGGATTTGGGAGAAGTGGCCACTAAGATTACCGCGTCCGCCAAGGGGATTTGGGCTTCCGGCAGGCCCACCATCATCGCCGCGTCCACCGCCGCTTTGACAATGGGGATAATTTGGGGGTAAGCCAGTCCCACGTCCTCACATGCGCAGACCATCAATCTTCGACAGGCGCTGGGCAGGTCTCCCGCCTCCAAAAGCCGTGCCAAATAATGGATGGCGGCGTCCGGGTCGGAGCCGCGCATAGATTTTTGGAAGGCGGAGATAATGTCGTAATGCTCGTCGCCTTCCCGGTCGTAGCGCATGGCACTTTTCTGGCAAAGGGAGCGGGCCGCTTCTTCGGTAATATACCGAACGCCGTCTTTCTTTTCGCCGGAAAGGGTCAAAAGCTCCACCGTGTTTAAGGATTTTCGAACGTCGCCGCCGCATCCCGAGGCGATAATGGAATAGACCTGCTCTTCGATTTGATAGGGTTCATTCGTTTCCTCGCCCAATATCGAAAAGGCGCGCCGCACCGCTTTTTCGGTTTCTTTCGGCTCCACCGTCTTGAATTCGAAAACGGTAGAGCGGCTCAAAATGGCGTTGTAGATATAAAAATAGGGGTTTTCGGTGGTGGAAGCGATGAGGGTGATACGGCCGTCCTCGATATATTCCAGTAACGATTGCTGCTGGCGTTTGTTTAGATACTGGATCTCATCCAGATACAATAAAACGCCGTTGTAGCCGATAATAGTATCTAGTTCCGCCACGATCGCTTTGATGTCCGAGGTGGAGGCGCTGGTGCCGTTTAATTTATGGAGCCGCTTATTGGTTTTGGCGGCAATAATTCGGGCCACCGTCGTTTTTCCCACGCCGGAGGGCCCGTAAAAGATCATATTGGGAATGTTTCCGCTTTCGATAATCCTTCGAAGGGGAGCGTTTTCTCCTAAAAGGTGGGGCTGTCCCACCACCTCGTCTAAGTTTTTGGGGCGGAGACGATCCGCTAAGGGAGAAGCCATCGTATCCTTCCTTTCTGTTGCAAGGCGGGTTCTTCGTCACCTCATTATACTAAAAATGCCCGATAAAGTAAAGTTTTCCGAAAAAATGTTGCAAAAGGAGAGAATTTTGAGATAAGGATAAAAATGGATCCTTCGCTTTGGACAAACGGTGTTTGTTTTAAGCGATGTTGTTTCCCTTTTGTCCCTGTGCGGTGTAGTGGCTGATACAAGAATATTGGGGGAAAGAAATCGATTTTTAGTCACTATATCAATTTTGGATGGTAAAGCGATAAACCGCTTGAAAAATTTTTCCTTTTTATGTATAATACCGGTGAAAAGATCCCTTTTGGGAAATCGAACAAATGGAGGAAAGGTAAATGGCATTGAAAAATCAGTATCTGATCGATGTACTTGAAACTGTGAAAAAGCGCAACGCGGGCGAATCCGAGTTTATCCAGGCGGTCACTGAGGTCTTGGAGTCTTTGGAACCCGTTGTGGAGAAACGTCCGGAGCTGGAAAAGGAAAACATTATCGGCCGTATGGTAGAGCCGGAGCGTATGGTGATGTTCCGTGTTCCCTGGGTTGCCGACGATGGTTCCGTTCAAGTGAACAGAGGGTTCCGCTGCCAGTTTAATTCGGCGATTGGCCCCTACAAAGGAGGACTTCGTCTCCATCCCAGCGTCAACGCTTCCATCATTAAGTTCCTCGGCTTCGAGCAGTGCTTCAAAAACTCTCTCACCACCCTTCCTATGGGCGGCGGCAAAGGCGGCTCGGACTTTGATCCCAAAGGGAAATCCGATCGGGAGATCATGCGCTTCTGCCAGAGCTTTATGACCGAGTTATACCGTCATATCGGCCCGGATACCGACGTTCCCGCTGGTGATATTGGCGTTGGCGGAAGAGAGATCGGCTATCTGTTTGGTCAATATAAAAAGATCCGCAATGAGTTTACCGGCGTTTTGACCGGTAAGGGCCTTACTTACGGCGGTTCTCTGGCGAGAACCGAAGCCACCGGTTACGGACTTCTCTACTTCACCGAAGAGATGCTCAACGTCATGAAGAAGGATTCGGTAAAAGATAAAACCATCGTTATTTCCGGTTCCGGAAACGTCGCCATCTACGCGACCCAGAAGGCGCAGCAGCTGGGCGGCAAGGTCGTTGCTCTTTCCGACTCCAACGGTTACATTTATGATCCCAACGGGGTGAACCTGGACGTTGTCCGTCAGATCAAAGAAGTGGAGCGGGGACGGATCAAAGAATACGTCAACCGCGTGGAAGGCGCGACCTATACCGAAGGCTGCAAAGGGATCTGGACCATTCCCTGTGACATCGCGCTTCCCTGTGCGACCCAAAACGAGATCGACGGCGAAAGCGCTGCCATCCTGGTCAAAAACGGCGTAATGGCGGTTTGCGAAGGTGCCAATATGCCTTCTACTCCTGAAGCCATTGAAACTTACTTAAAGGGCGGCGTTCTGTACGGACCGGCGAAAGCGGCCAATGCCGGCGGCGTTGCCACTTCCGGTTTGGAAATGAGCCAGAACTCCGCGAGATTGAGCTGGACCTTCGAAGAGGTCGACGCGAAATTGAAAGGCATTATGGTCAATATTTTCCACAGCGCGTACGATGCCGCTGAGGAATATGGTTTCTCCGGGAACCTGATGGTTGGCGCGAATATCGCCGGCTTTGTCAAGATCGCGGATGCGATGTTGGCGCAGGGCGTATAATCGGAAAACGTTCGACTTTACGGAAATGAAAGCTCCCACGAACCGAAGCGATTTCGCGTTCGTTGGGAGTTTTCCCGTGTATGGAAGGATTTTCTTTTGGGGAGAATTAACGGCTCTTTGGCTTGCTTGGGGGGAAAATTTTAATTTTTTGTCAAATTGGGGAGAAAGGCGCAACAAAACTGGGGAAATTATCGTTTTTATGTAGGGAGATTTTGCTGTTCAGCGCAAACAGTTTGCCATTTTTTGTATATTTTCTTAAAGGAATCTTAAAGAATTTCCCTATTGGTTCTTAAACTTTTTTCCGATACAATGAAGTAGGGAGTTGGGTGAATGTATACCATTTTGATATGTGACGATGAGCGGGATATCGTCTCCGCCTTGAAGATATACTTACAGGCTGAAGGATACCGGACCTTGTCCGCTTACACGGGGAAGGAAGCGCTGAAAATCCTTCAGCAAGAAGAGGTCCATCTGGTTTTAATGGATATTATGATGCCGCAGATGGACGGAATATCGGCTATGGTGGAGCTGCGGGAGCGGTATAACGTACCGGTGATCCTTTTAACGGCAAAGAGTGAGGACAGCGACAAGATCCTCGGATTGAACGTCGGCGCCGACGATTATATCACCAAGCCGTTTAATCCGGTGGAGGTACTGGCACGGGTCCGTTCCCAGCTTCGCCGTTACATCATCCTGGGGGGAAAAGAAGAAAAAGAGGAGCGTTTTCGTTACCGCATTGGCGGGATTGAGCTGGACGATAAAGCCAAGGAAGTATTCCTTGACGGCGAGAGGATCAATCTGACTCCCACGGAATACGAGATCCTGAAGCTTTTTATGCAGCATCCCGACGAGGTGCTCTCGCCCAAAGAAATTTACCGCCAGGTTTGGAACGATGCGCCTTACGGAGCCGAAAGCACGGTGGCGGTCCACATTCGCCACATTCGGGAAAAGATCGAGATCAACCCCGCGGAGCCCAGATACCTGAAAGTAGTTTGGGCCCAGGGGTATAAACTGGAGAGCGGGAGGAAACATGAGCTTAAAGACATTGACTCATAGCTTATTTGCCAAGATATGCGCCGTGTTTTTACTGGTTATGGTCGTCCTTTCTACGTCGATTATGGCGGCGATGATTGGAGCGATGGCTTACTTTGGCGGATATGTAAGCACAAAAGCGGAGGTCAAAAATCGTGCGGTGTCTGATGTGCTGTTCGATTATACGATGCCTATTGCGTCCCGGGCATACAGTCAGGATACGGTGGGGGAGTATGATTACGGTCCGCGGATCCTGTTTACCCTGAAAAATGGGGCGGGAGAGCTTGTGTCGGGGAACTATTCGGAGGGGACGCTTCCTTATACCTGTACCTTTTCTTTTTCCGGCGATGCGTTCGCTACCGAGTTTACTTACCGGGTCGTTTTGTTCGGCGATCCGTTTCAAAATTACAATGTCCAGGAAGCAAGAACCATCGCAGACGCCATTTTCGATTATTTTATAGCCGGGGAGCTTCCCGAAATTTCATCGGACGAAGCGTTTGGTTATCAGATCTATGGGGAAGACGGAGATCTTTTGGCGGAGAGTAATGTGGCGTCGTCCCAGGGAATGACCGAGCTTTACAGCGATGAGTATCTGTATACGGTGGAAGACAACGATTCGTACCAGCTTACCTTATACACCGATGAAAGCTTTTTAGAGTACCATCCTTCGCTGGAGTTTGGTATCGGCCTTTTGAATGTGGCGTACAATTGGCGGTACAGCGCTATTTTGTTTGCCGTGGCGGGGGTGATCGCCTTTTTCGCGCTGTTGGTCTTTTTGTATTGCAGCGCGGGGTATAAAGAGGGCACCGAAGAGGCGGTATTGGGTCGCGTCGATAAGATTCCCTTTGATTTGTACACATTGATTTTCGCGGGAATTTTTATATGCGAGAGTTTTTTCCTGCAAAGGGTATCATGGTACGTCGGGAGCGTAAACTCTATCATTTGCTTTGCCTTTTTCCTCTTGGTGGATTTTCTTCTCTTGCTTTCCTACACCATGAGCTTTGCGGTGCGATTTAAAGTGGGAGGAGTGTTGAAGAACACGTTAATTTATAAACTGGTTTCTTCCATTTGGAGAGGAATTCGAAAAATTGCTTTGCGGATTCGTTATCTTTGTATTCGCATTCCTATGATCTGGAAAACGGTCCTGGTTTTAGCGGCTTTTGTCTTGCTCAATTTTTATGTCACGGTCGCTACCGGGTACAGGGAGTTGGTTTTTATCTGGTTTTTGGAGTGCCTGTTTATTGTTCCGGCGGTTATTGTCATTGCCGTATCCCTCAAGGAACTTCAAAAGGGCGGGTTAAAAATCGCGGACGGGGATCTAAACTTTAGGATCAATACCCGGCATATGTTTTCCGATTTTAAGGATTTCGGCGAGACGTTGAACCATATCAGCTCCGGCATGAGCAAGGCGGTAGAGGAACAGATCCGAAGCGAGCGTCTGAAAACGGAGCTGATTACCAATGTTTCACATGATATTAAAACGCCTTTAACTTCCATTATCAACTATGTGGATTTAATCAAGAAAGAAGAGCCGGAAAATGAAACGGTTCGGGAGTATATCGGCGTGTTGGATCGTCAGTCGGAGCGGCTCAAAAAGCTCATTGAGGATTTGGTGGAAGCGTCTAAGGCGTCTACCGGAAACCTTGCGGTGGATATGGCGCCGGCGGATGTGGGCGTGCTGTTTTCCCAGGCAGTGGGAGAGTATCAGGAACGACTGATGAAAAACGGTTTGGAACTGATCGTCAGCGAGTCTGAAGAACCGGTGACGATTTTAGCGGACGGCAGGCATTTATGGAGGGTGTTCGACAATTTACTCAACAACATTTCTAAATATGCCCAGCCTCAGACCCGGGTTTATCTTTCCTTGGAAAAGAAAGGGGAAGAGGCGGTAATCACCTTCCGCAACATCTCTAAATATGAGCTGAACATCACCGGCGACGAGCTGATGGAGCGATTTGTTCGCGGCGACGGTTCCAGAAACACGGAAGGACACGGGTTGGGGCTGTCCATTGCCAAGAGCTTAGTAGCTTTGCAAAATGGGACGATGGATTTGGTGATTGACGGCGACCTGTTCAAGGTGGTATTGACGTTTCATTGTATCAACAGGGAAAATTACGAGGAAACCTATCGTTTTTCCGATGAGCGAGGGGAGAAATAAGAATGGAAATTATTAAAATGATCAATTATGTAATCGCTATTGTTTTTACGGTGTGCTATGCGTATCAGTTCTTCTACATACTGGTACCGTACCTCAAAAAGAGAAAACCTCATCGGGAAACGACCTTTCATCGCTACGCTGTTTTGATTTCCGCGAGAAATGAGGAGACGGTGATTGGACAGCTTTTGGACAGCATTCGCAAGCAGGACTATCCGGAGGAGCTGGTGACCGCCTTTGTGGTGGCGGATAACTGTACCGACGCCACCGCGAGGATCGCAAAGGAACACGGAGCCGTGGTTTACGAGCGGTTCAACCGGCAGCAGGTGGGGAAAGGGTTCGCCTTAGACTTTTTGACCCAGCAGATCCGCAGGGATTATCCTTCGGACGCGTTTGACGCTTTTTTGGTATTGGACGCGGACAACCTTTTGAGCCCCAATTACCTTACGGAAATGAATAAAACGTTTAGCGACGGCTATTCCATCATCACCAGCTACCGCAATTCCAAAAACTACGGGAGCAACTGGATTTCCGCCGGTTATGCGCTGTGGTTTTTGAGAGAGGCCCGGTATCTGAATGAGTCCCGGATGCTTTTGGGGACGAGCTGTGCCGTATCGGGAACGGGATTTATGTTCAGCCGTGAGATTTTGGAAAGAATCGGGGATCGGTGGAGCTTTTACCTGTTGACGGAAGACATTGAATTTACCATTCACAATGTGGTCAACGGGGAGAAAATCGGGTATTGTCCCACCGCGGTGTTATACGATGAACAGCCGGTTACCTTCTCTCAGTCATGGAAGCAGAGAATGCGCTGGGCAAAAGGATATTTACAGGTTTTTCGCCGGTATGGCGCGAAGCTGATTCGGGGAACGCTTGGAAAGCTCAGCTTTTCCTGTTTTGATATGTGTATGACCATTATGCCGGCGATCATTTTGACGACGATTGCCATTTTGGCCAATCTGACAATTGTTGTGGTGGGGTTGCTCACCGAGGACAATGTGCTGATTCCCTTGGAATCCATGTTCGAAATGTTAAGGAACGCTTATTGTCTTATGTTTGTTATCGGAGCGGTTACCACGATCAGCGAGTGGAAACAGATCCACACAACGACGTTTAAGAAGATCCTTTACGCCTTTACTTTTCCCATTTTTATGTTTACCTACATTCCCATCTCCTTTGTGGCTCTCTTTAAAAAAGTGGAGTGGACGCCAATCGCCCATAACGAAGCCAAAAGTATTGAAGATATGCAAAAAGAACAGGGAATCGCTTAATTTTGACAGAAGACGGACGGAAATCCCGTCCGTCTTTGTTTTTTGTCAATTGGAAAAGCAAGAATTCCCTTTCCTTGACAAGGGAAAAGGGGACATGTTACAATGAAAAAAAACGGATGGAAAGAAGGGAAGAGTATGGCTAAGATTCAGGTTTTGCCCAAAGAAGTCGCCGAGTTGATCGCCGCCGGGGAAGTTATTGAGCGGCCGGCTTCGGTGGTGAAGGAGTTAGTGGAAAACGCGGTCGACGCCGGCGCTTCCCAGATCACGATAGAAATTAAAAAAGGCGGGGCGTCCTACATCCGGGTCACCGATAACGGTTCGGGAATGGAAAAAGAGGACGCCCCTGTCGCTTTTTTGCGCCATGCGACCAGTAAGGTCCATCAGGAAAATGATTTGAATCAGATCGGCACGTTGGGATTTCGGGGAGAGGCGCTCGCGTCCATTGCGGCGGTGTCTAAAATTTCCCTGTTGACCAAAGTCAGAGGGGAATCCCTCGGAACGTTGGTTGAAGTATCCGGGTCGGAAATCCGTCATGTGAGCGACGCGGGTTGTCCCGACGGAACAACGATTGTAATAAAGGATTTGTTTTACAACGTCCCCGCGCGGTTAAAATTTTTGAAAAAGGATATAACCGAGGGAAATGCGGTGGCTTCCATTGTGGAAAAGATCGCGCTTTCTCATCCGGAGATTGGGTTCCGGTTTCTTCGGGACACCAAAACGGTTCTTCAAACGCCGGGAAACGGAGATTTAAAAAGCGCGATTTACGCGGTTTTGGGTCGGGAATTCGCAAACCACCTCGCCGAGGTCAGCTACCGGCTAAACGAAGTGGAAATGGAAGGGTTTGTTACCGTTCCCTCTTTTCACCGCGCCCATCGGTCCCTCCAGCATTTCTTTATCAATGGGCGGTATGTCAAGAGCCGGACCTGCGGAGTGGCGTTGGAGGAAGGGTTTCGAGGAAGCCTTATGGTGGGGAGATTTCCCGCTTGCGTGCTGATGCTGAAGATGCCTTTTTCCGCTGTGGACGTCAATGTGCATCCCACCAAGACAGAGGTCCGATTTATAAGAGAAAAATCGGTGTTTGATTGTGTTTACTTTGGCGTAAAAAGCGCTTTGCAGAGAGAAAACGAGGCGATTTTATCTCAAAAACCCAAAGAGTCGGTGTTGACTCCCTTTTTCGATCCGGAGCCGAAGACCCAGGAAGTATTGTTTTCTTCTCCATCCTACCTGGAAAATGAAAAAAAGCCCTTCCAATCTCCGTTTCAGGCGACGCCGCCGTCTGCGCCTTCTGCGGAGAATGGAAAGCAGCGCTCCTTTTCGCTACCGGAGAGGCCGGCGCGGAACGTTTCCCTGGATGTGGAAGTGGATCCATCCGATTTTTTGATCGAAGAGCCTCTTTCCGACAATTTGCCGGTGTATCAGGTGGAGAAAAAAGAAAATGATCCGGAGATTTCGGCGCCGGCAGAAAAACAAATCAAACCGGCCGTCGAGCAAAAACCGCAAAAGGAGATTGCCTTTCGTTATCTGGGGGAAATTTTTTCCACCTATCTTTTGGCGGAATCGGGAGAGAACTTTGTACTTATCGATAAGCATGCCGCACATGAGCGCATTTTGTACAACCGGTTGGTGGAGAACCACGAATACTTGGAGAAACAGCTTTTATTGTCGGGCGTCTTTCTCCATATGACGGCGGCGGAGCGGGAAGCGATCCACGAAAAGAAAGCGCTTCTCTGGCAGATGGGATTTGAGTTTGAAGAGGGCGCCGGGGGTGCGGTGCTGTTAAAATCGGTTCCCTCGGCGATCGGAAACGCCGATCCCAAGGAGACTTTTCTCGATGTGGCGGCGGCGCTTACGGAAAATCGGAAGCTTACGATGCCCAAGGTGACCGAGGAAATTTTACACCGGATTGCCTGTCGAAGCGCTGTGAAAGCTAACGATCAAAACAGCGAGAGAGAGTTAGAGGAAATTGTACGGCGGGTCTTTTTGGATCCCGCGGTGCGTTACTGCCCCCATGGACGGCCGGTAATGCTTACGTTTTCCCGTCGGGAGTTGGAAAAGCTCTTCGGAAGGCTCGGATAGGAGGAATCCCTTTGGATGAAAAAATACCGTTGATTGTGGTGGCGGGACCTACGGCATCCGGGAAAACCGCTTTGGGCGTCGCATTGGCGAAAGCGGTAGACGGCGAAGTCGTTTCCGCCGATTCGATGCAAATTTACAAGGGATTGTCCATTGCTACGGCAAAGCCTACAAAGGAGGAAATGGACGGGGTTGTCCATCATCTCATCGACTATGTGGACCCAAAGGAACCTTTCTCTTTGGCGGATTACTTAGAAGCGGCGAGAAGGACTATCGAGGAGATCTTTTCCCGGGGGAAAATCCCCCTGTTAGTGGGAGGAACCGGGTTATATATCAACAGCCTCATCGATGGTATTGAGCTGGGCGAAGGGGGGAGCGATCCTGCCTTCCGGGAGATGTTAAAACAAAAGGCGGAGCAACACGGCAACCTTTACCTGTTAGAGATGCTTTCCTCTTTTGATCCGGTTTCCGCCAAACGGCTGCACCCCAATAATTTGGGTCGGATTATTCGGGCAATCGAAGTTTACCATTTAACAGGGAAGACCATGACGGCGCATATTGAGGACAGCAGGAAAAAAGGTTCTCCTTATCGTCTTTGTTACTTTGGAATCAACTTTTCCGATCGCCAGATCCTTTATGATCGAATCAACCGGCGGGTAGACGCCATGATCGCCTCGGGATTGGCAGAGGAGGTTTTGGACGCGTCGAAACAATCCCTTTCCACAGCCGCGCAGGCGATCGGTTACAAGGAACTACTCCCTTATTTTTCGGGGGAGATTTCTTTTGATGACGCGGTGGAACGGATCAAACAGAGCAGCCGCCGCTATGCCAAACGACAGTTGAGCTGGTTTCGAAGAGATGAGCGGATTGTTTGGCTGTATCCGGACAAGGAGGATATTTTGAAAAAATCTTTGGAGTATATAGAAAAGAGCCATATTTTGTGATACAATGAAGAGAAAAAGAGAAAGCCATGGGCGTTGAAGAAAATAACGGAGGATCAAACATGAAAAACTTAAATTTACAGGATATCTTTTTAAATCAGGTCCGCAAGGAACGGATGCCGGTTACGATTTTTCTCACCAACGGATTTCAGTTTCGGGGAGTTGTAAAAGGCTTCGACAGCTATGTGGTGATTTTGGACTGCGACGGGAAACAGCAGCTTGTCTATAAGCATGCGATGTCCACCGTAGTCCCTTATAAGCCGGTTTCCATTTTGGACAGCGAGGAAGAGTAACAAATGAACCGAAAGGTGATGACGGCGGCTTCTTTTTGTCTGTCCGCCTTCCTCATTGTTTATGTAGTTTTCCAATTAGTGAACTTTTCCGGAAACGATTATGTGACGCAGACCGTTTACAGTCAGACGGTGGACGAGCAGATCAATATGAACGGGTTTATTTTGCGGGAGGAGACGGTAATTCCGTTGACCGCGAACGGGTATTTGAGCTCCAATTACAGCGTGGGAACCAAGGTTTCTTTGGGCGCCGATTTGGGAGAAGTGTACCCCAATCAAAGCGCGGCGGGAAATCGTTACGCGATTCGTCAGCTCCAGTTGACGGCGAACGCTCTCGTAGCCGCTCAGAATGCGTCGGATACAACGGATGTAATCAAGCCCGACGACTTAAATCAATCCATCAGCCAGTCTGTTTCCCGTTTGGTGGCGGCGCGGGACGATTACGATTTTTCCGACATAGAGCAGTACAAAGAGGAAATTATCCAATACTGCGGACAAAAGGAGATCGTTTTGTACCCAAATACGGACTACAGCACCAGAGTAGAATCCCTCAATAACCAGGCTCAGACTTTGGCGGCTTCCGGAGAGGGAAACTTGGCTTCGGTGGTTTCCACGGCATCTGGTTATTTTGTAGACCATATCGACGGATACGAGGAGACATTGTCCGGGCTGGATCTTTCTTCTTTGACCGTTTCCAAGGCGGAGGAAATGATCGGCGCATACACCAGCTATCAGGCGGACACCTCTGCCGTAAAGATTGTTACCAGCCATAAATGGAGATATATTACGGTATTAAGCGGGGAGGACGCGGAGCAAATTCGTTCCGGGAATACGGTGTCGCTTCGGTTTTCCCATGTTTCCGAGGATGTACCCATGACGGTGGAGAAGCTGGTGCGAGACGAAGAAACGGGAAAATATCTGGCGATTTTTTCAGGAGAGACCATCAATGAAGAACTTTTAAGTATCCGTTTTTGTTCCGCGACCATTGTCGTGGCGTCCTATACCGGCTTAAAGCTTCCCAAAGAAGCGCTTCGCTTTGAAAACGGGGTGCGCGGCGTTTATGTGGTGGTCATGGACAAAATGTATTTCCGGAAGATCGAGGAAATTTACGAGGCGGAGGACTATCTGATCGCGAAAATCAACGAGGATGACGAGGAAAGTTTGCGTCTGTATGATACGGTAATCGTACAGGGGAAAAATTTATACGACCAAAAGCCGTTATAGGGATATTCTGAAAAAAAGAATTGATTTGCGTTTGTTTTTGCAGTATAATGATAAAAGGTGTGAAAGAGATTGACGTTTCGGCGTCAACGAGGCTTAAAACAACCGAAAAGAAAGGCAGGAAGTACCATGAGCGTACTGGACAAATTGAAGGATATGTTTTCCGAGGAAGACAGAGAATATGAGGACGAGTTGGAACCTGCGCCGGATATCGAGGAATTTGAGAACACGGTGTCGGACGGATACGGGGCGGATGTTTCGGTAAATCGGAGCAAGGTCGTGAATATTCATGCGACGACCCAGTTAAAGGTGATGCTGGTTAAGCCCGAACGGTTCGAGGACGCCCGTTCCATCGCGGAGCATCTCAACAAGAAGATCACCGTTGTGCTGAATCTGGAGTCGGCTTCCAAGGAATTGGCCAGAAGGCTTTTAGACTTTTTGAGCGGCGTCGCGTTTGCCAATAACGGCGAAATTAAGCGAGTCGCCAATTCCACCTTCATCATCACGCCATCCAACGTGAATCTGATGGGGGATCTGCTCAACGAGCTGGAGAGCAACGGCGTATATTTTTAAGGGATAAGCTATGCCCCGAACAGGGGTGTAGCTTATACGTCTTTCTTTCCGTTCTTTGAGAGGCGGTATTATGGACGCGAAAAAAGAAAAAAGTTACTTTTGTTCCCGTATTCAAGACCTTTTTACTCTTTGTGAAAAGCAAAGTTGTCCCCAGTTTTCCTCATTTCTCAACGAGGAAGAACAAAAAATGGCAGAGACTGCATTCGCTCCCTTTTCAAGGAAAGGAAACGTTTTTTTGTTTTATGGCGGGTATGAATCGGCGCAGCGTCGTATGCTCGGCGTTTTTCCCGCCTGGATGGAACCGGATTTGAGCTTATTTCCTATTTGTTCTTTTACGGTAGAGTTTCCGGAGCGTTTTTCCCTTCGCCATCAGGATTTTCTCGGCGCCTTTATGGGGCAGGGGATCCGGCGGGAGACAATAGGGGATATCCTCGTTCAAAAAGGCAAAGGAGCGGTTTTTTGCGAAGAGCGGGTCAAAAAGGTGTTTTTGACTCAGATAGACAAAATCGGTTCGGTGGGCGTTACTCTGAAAGAGGGCGTCGCCGAGGAGCTTTTGGTTTTGGAGCCTCCCGCAGAGCGGCTCGTCAACGTTGCGTCCTTTCGATTGGACGCCGTTGCGGCGGCACTTGGCAACATCAGCCGGGAGGTGGCGCAGCGTCAGATTGTTTCAGGACTGGTTTTTGTAAATTACACGGAGAAAAAAGACGTCAGCGCCTTATTGAAAGAAGGGGACGTGTTGACGATACGAGGAACGGGAAAGTTTATTTTCGACGCTGTGATAGGAGAGACAAGAAAAGGAAGAAAAAACCTTCGCTTTTTTTATTACGGCGGAAAACGAAAGAGATAATTTGATGGGCGATGGGAATTTGACGATAAAGAGAGGGGATCCTTTTGAGCAAAGTGGATAAAATGTTTGATAAAGCGGCGTTCGGCTACAAGCCGGAGGATGTGGATAATTATATCGAACAGCAAAATTATCGGATTGCCGCGCTGGAAGCGGAAAAATCGGAATTGCAGGAGAAGATGCAGGTATTGGCGGAGAAAATCAATCAATACCGGGCGGATGAAGCGGATCTCAAAGATGCGCTCTTGGGGGCGCAGAAGCTTCGCAACACCATTTTGGCGGAGGCGAAGACCAAATCCGAAGACATTATCGCGGCGGCGGAAGCGGAAGCGTTGAAAATGCGGGCGGACGCCAAACGGATGGCGGAGGAGACGGTAGATACCGTCAAACGGGAAGCGGATAAGGAGAAGATCCGGCTTGCTAAAATGCAAAGGGAAGTGGCGGACTTTAAGTCGCGGCTTCTTTCCATTTACAAGAATCATTTAAGCGTCATTACCAACCTTCCCGATATGGATGAGGAATTGGAAGCGTTTTACCAGAATCAGAAAAAAGCGGCGGCGGCCGCGTTGACAGAATCGGAAGCCAAAGAGGAAGAGGAGAAGAAGGCGGTAGAGGAGATCTCCGCTGCGGTAGCGGATTCGGAAAAAGCGCAGGAAGCGGCGGAAGAAAAAACCGCGGAGGAAGAACCGGAGGCCCGTCCTACCATGCAGTTTCAACCGGGGGAAGCCAAAAGCGCTTTCGAGCAAAAATACGGCGAACTTCGTTTCGGAAAACATAACGAAAGCCGATAACAGATAGAGAAGTCAGTAAAGGAGCAGTTAAGGAAGATGGCAAGTAATCAGGATTACAATCAGACGTTGAATCTGCCTCAAACCAGCTTTGATATGCGGGCGGGACTCCCGAAAAAAGAGCCCGTGATGCTGGAAAATTGGGAAAAGGACGAGCTTTACGAGAAAATCCTTGCCCGAAATGAAGGCAGGCCTCTCTATGTTCTTCATGACGGTCCTCCGTATGCCAACGGGGATATTCACTTGGGTACGGCTTTAAACAAGGTGTTAAAGGATATTATCGTCAAGTATAAAAATATGACCGGTTTTCAGTCTCCCTATGTGCCCGGCTGGGATACCCACGGACTTCCTACCGAGTTGAAAGCCCTTCAGAAGATCGGCTTAGATAAGGACGCGGCGACGCCTTTGGAGATCCGCAAGCATTGCCGGGAGTTTGCTTTAAGCTATGTGGAAAGCCAAAAGGAGCAGTTCAAACGCCTTGGTGTGCTGGGAGATTTTAAAAATCCGTATATTACGTTGACACCGGATTTCGAGGCGGCGCAGGTAGAAGTTTTCGGAGAGATGGCCAAAAAGGGACTGATCTACCGGGGCATGCGTCCGGTGTACTGGTGTTCCGAATGCGGCACGGCTTTGGCGGAGGCGGAAATCGAATACGCCGACGATCCCTGTCTTTCGGTGTATGTAAAATTCAAGGTAAAAGACGACAAAGGCGTTTTGTCCGCCGCGGGAATCCCGGTGGATCAGGCGTATTTTGTGATCTGGACCACGACCACCTGGACCCTTCCCGGCAACCTTGCCGTTTGCCTTGGACCGGACTTCCTCTATACGGCGGTCAAAGTCGGCGGCGAGTATCTGATCATGGCTCAGGATCTGGTGCCTTCTGTGATGAAAGCGGCGAAAATCGAGGAGTACGAGACGGTAGGTTCCTTCACCGGGGCGGAATTGGAGTATATCGTTACGAGACATCCTTTCTTAGACCGGGATTCTCTGGTGATTGTAGGCGATCATGTCACGCTGGAAAGCGGTACCGGATGCGTTCACACCGCACCGGGATTTGGCGTCGAGGACTTTGAGGTCTGTAAAAAATATCCGGAGATCGAATTGATCGTTCCGGTAGACGCTACCGGACGTCAGACCGAGGCAGCGGGGAAATTTGCCGGTCAGACGTTAGAGGAATCCAACAAAACCATTTATAAAGAGATGGAAGAAAACGGAAGCCTGTTTGCTTCGGAAGCCATTACCCACCAATATCCTCATTGCTGGCGCTGCAAAAACCCGGTGATGTTCCGGGCGACGGAACAGTGGTTTTGCTCGGTAGACGCCATCAAGGAGCAGGCAATCAAAGCCATCGAAGAGGTGGAGTGGATTCCTGCCTGGGGCGAAGAGCGGATCAAGGGTATGGTCCGCGACCGTAACGACTGGTGTATTTCCCGCCAGCGCCGTTGGGGCGTTCCCATTCCCATTTTGTACTGCAAGGACTGCAAAAAGCCCATTATCAATGACGAGACCATCAAGGCGATTTCGGATCTGTTCCGGAAGGAAGGCTCCGACGCTTGGTACGCGAAGGATCCCAAGGAATTTTTGCCGGAAGGGTTTGCCTGTGACTGCGGATGCCAGGAATTCGATAAAGAAAACGACATTTTGGATGTTTGGTTCGATTCGGGTACGTCCCATGCGGCGGTATTGAAGCAGCGCAAGGATCTCAAATGGCCGGCGGATCTGTATCTCGAGGGAGCCGACCAGTATCGGGGATGGTTCCAGTCCAGCCTTCTTACGGCGGTTGCCACCGAGGGTACGGCGCCGTATCGTGCGGTTTGCACCCATGGCTGGGTGGTAGACGGAGAAGGAAAGGCCATGCACAAATCCCTTGGCAATTCTATCGCCCCTTCGGAGATCATCGATCAGTACGGCGCGGATATTTTGCGCCTTTGGGTCGCGTCCTCCGATTACCATGCCGACATCCGACTGTCGAAGGATATTTTAAAACAGCTTTCTGAGGCGTACCGGAAGATCCGGAACACCGCCCGGTATATTTTAGGAAACCTGTATGACTTTGATCCTGATACCCATCGGGTACCCAAGGAGTCTTTGCTGGAATTGGACCGGCTGGCGTATGAAAAGCTTTATGATCTCAACCGGAAGGTACGGGAAGCCTACGACGCGCTGGATTACCACATTGTTTTCCACAGCATTCATCAGTTCTGCGTTGTGGATATGAGCAACTTCTATCTGGATGTCATCAAAGACCGGCTGTACTGTGAGGAAACGGGTGGCTTGGCCCGCCGCAGTGCCCAGACGACGATTTATGACATTTTAGTAAGCTTAGATCTTCTTTTGGCGCCGATCCTTTCCTTTACGGCGGAGGAGATCTGGTCCCATCTTCCCAAGAGCAAGGCGTTAAATGGCGAGAGCGTTTATTTTAACGATATGCCTTCTCTTCCCGACACCCAGGCGGATGCGGCTTTTACGGAGAAATGGGATTTGATTTCCGCTGTGCGGGGCACCGTTCAAAAGGCGCTTGAGGAAAAGCGGGGCGCGAAGGTCATCGGCAAATCGTTGGAAGCGAAGGTCACCCTCTTTACCGAGGACGACGCGCTTTACGAGAAGCTGTCCGCCGTTTTGCCGGAACTGGCGACTGTATTTATCGTTTCCGAGGTAGCCCTTGAAAAAGGAAAGGGCGACGTCGCTTTTGAAGGAGAGGACGTTTCGGTTACGGTAGAAAAGTCCGCGCATCAAAAATGCGAACGCTGCTGGATCTATAGTGAAACCGTGGGACAGGACAAAGAACATCCCACTCTTTGCAGCCGCTGCGCTTCCGTCTTAAGAAAACAATAAGGAAAAAGAAGCATTTTCTTTCGGAGAAGATGCTTCTTTTCAGGCTTTACTGTGAAAGGATCCTGCATGAAAAAACTGGTGGCTTTGTTATTTTCCCTTTTGCTGGTTGGAATTGACCAGCTCACCAAATGGATCGCGGTGAACACGCTTTCTCAAATTGCCACCTATCCGCTGATCCAGGATGTGCTTCATTTCACTTATGTGGAAAACAGAGGAATGGCGTTTGGGTTGTTTCCCGGGGAAAAGTGGTTGTTGATTGGCGTTACGGGTATTTTGTTAGCGGGACTTGCCGTCGCCGCGGTCAAAGATGTTTTTCCGGGAAATATGGCGCTTTTTTCCATTGCCGCTATTGTAGGCGGGGGGATAGGAAATCTCATCGACCGGGCTTTCCGGGGCTTTGTGGTGGATTTCGTGGATTTTAGGCTGATCCATTTTTGGGTGTTTAATTTTGCGGATACCTGCATTTGTATCGGCGTTTTATTCTTTGTAATCTCCTATCTTTCCCGGGAAATCAAAATCGAAAAGGAAAAACGGGCGAAAGGCCGAGATGATGACAGAGTTTCGAATTGAGGGGGATTTTTCCCGGTATGAGGGCGCCAGACTGGATGTTTTTTTGGCGGAGGCGGCGGAAAAGACCCGCTCCGCGGTACAAAAGCTCATCGAGGAAGGCTTCGTTACCGTCAACGGGAAGCCTGTATCCAAAAAAGAGAAGCTAAAATTAGGGGATACGGTTTCCTTTTTCGAGCCGTCTCCCAAGGAGCTTTCGGTTTTGGGGGAGAATATTCCGATAGAAATCGTTTACGAGGACGAGGACCTTTTGGTGGTGAACAAGCCCAAGGGCATGGTAGTTCATCCCGCTCCCGGCAACGAAACGGGGACGTTAGTGAACGCGCTTTTGTACCATTGCGCCGGCAAGCTTTCTTCCATCAACGGCGTTATCCGGCCGGGAATTGTCCATCGAATCGATAAGGATACCAGCGGATTACTGTTGGTAGCGAAAACCGATTTTGCCCATCAATCCCTTTCCAAACAGATTCAGGAACACAGCTGCGGCAGAGTGTATCACACCGTGGTTTACGGGCCTTTTCGGGAGCCAAAGGGGGAAGTCAACGCTCCCATCGGGCGTCACAAAACGGACCGGAAAAAGATGGCAGTGGTGGAAAATGGCAGAGCGGCGGTCACGCATTATCAGGTCTTGGAGGAATTTTCGGGATTCAGTTATTTGGAGTGCCGGCTGGAAACGGGGCGCACCCATCAGATCCGGGTGCACATGGCGTATTTGGGACATCCGGTGGCGGGAGATTTGGTTTACGGGCCGAAAAAAGGGATCACGGCGTTAAACGGACAATGTCTTCACGCGAAGGAGATCTCTTTCAACCATCCCCGCACGGGAGAGCGGATGGCGTTTTCCTCTCCTCTCCCCCCGTATTTCTCCGATTTTTTAGGGACCCTTCGGCGAAAGGAAGGAAGGGGATAGGTTTGCTCACATTACAAAAAATCACTTCGGATTCGAAGGATTTCAGTACCGTTATGGCATTGTATCAGGAGGCGTTTCCCGAAAACGAACGAAGGCCTCTAAAGCCCTTTTTGGATGGGAGCGAGGAAGGCGGCGAGGTGCTTTCCTTTTATGACGGGGAACAGTTTTGCGGCTTTTTTTGTCTTCTCACCTACTGGGATATTACCCATATTTTATATTTTGCTGTGGAAGCTCCTCTTCGGGGGCGAGGATATGGAACAGAGGCGCTGGGGCTTGTTGCGAAGTACAAGGAGGGCAATCGAATTCTTGCCGATTTGGAGGCGTTGACGCCGAAAGCCGAAAATTTGCTTCAACGGCAAAAGCGAAGGGATTTTTACCTTCGAAACGGATATCTTCGCTCTTTTGTTTCCTATGATTGGCAGGGGGAGTCGTACGATATTTTCGTTTTTAACGGAAATATTACACCCAAGGAATTTTCCGATTTTTGGCGTCACCACGCGGCAAAGAATCCAAGGTGACGGCTATTTTCGGCGAAATATAAGAAGACCGCGTTTTATAATTCAGGAGGTATCGGTTATGGATGCAGCAACGAAACAAAAGTTACAACAAATCGCTTGTGAGATCCGTCTCGGCGTGATCGAAGGAACGTTTTACGCCAAATCGGGTCATCCCGGCGGTTCCCTTTCCATTGCGGAGGATTTAGCGTATTTGTATTTTCAGGAGATGAAGGTGGATCCCTCTAACCCGAAATGGGATGATCGGGACCGGTTCGTTCTCTCTAAAGGGCATACCGCCCCTGCGCTGTACGCCGCGCTGGCGTTAAAAGGATATTTTCCCAAAGAAGAGTTACAAAAGCTTCGTCACATCGGCGCGATGCTTCAGGGTCACCCCGATATGAAGCATACTCCTGGAATCGATATGTCCACCGGTTCTCTCGGTCAGGGTATTTCCGCCGCTTGCGGTATGGCGCTTTCCGGAAAATACCGGAATAAGGACTACCGGGTCTACACCATTTTGGGTGACGGCGAGATCGAGGAAGGCCAGGTTTGGGAGGCGGCGATGTTCGCCGCGCAGTACCATTTGGACAATCTTTGCGCTGTTGTAGACAACAACGGACTTCAGATTGACGGACGGATCGATGAGGTCATGTCTTCGTACCCCATTGGCGATAAATTTGAAGCGTTCAACTGGCATGTGATCCATGTGGATGACGCTCACGATCTGGAAGCGCTGGAAAAGGCGTTTAATGAGGCAAAGACGGTGAAGGGGAAACCTACGGTGATCGTCCAGAAGAGCGTCAAAGGTAAAGGGGTTTCCTTTATGGAAAACCAGGTGTCCTGGCACGGTACGGCGCCTAACGCACAGCAATATGAACAGGCAAAGGCAGAATTGACGGCGCAACTTGACGCCCTTTC
>CALXGT010000060.1 GCA_944387915.1 uncultured Clostridia bacterium | reverse complement strand
CATTTCCCTGGACAGCCCACCGTTTAATGCGGATCTTTGCCCGATCGCTTCCGGTTTCGATGACCAGCGTATCCTCTCGGAGCGAAACCACCCGCCCGACAATTCCGCCGGCGGTTGTTACTTCATCGCCGATTTGCAGGTTATTTCTCATTTCCTGAATTTCTTTTTCCCGCTTTTTCTGAGGGCGAAGCAATAGAAAGTACATTACGACGACGATCAGCAAAAGAGGGACGATCTGGATCAATAATTCCATGCTGTTTTGACCTCCATATCCTTATCGGGGTATTCCCGTGGTCCGGGTATCCGGACATAAAGACATTATACCTGACATTCCGGCGTTTGGCAAGATATTCCGGAAAATTTACGATTTATTCTTAATATAGGCGTCAATAGAAGCAGCGGCGGTTTTCCCGGCTCCCATCGCCAAAATGACGGTAGCGGCGCCCGTTACCGCGTCGCCTCCCGCGTAAACGCCTTCTTTACTGGTGAGCATATCTTCGTTGACGACCAGACATCCCCGGCGGTTCGCCTCCAATCCCTCGGTAGTAGAGCGGATCAGGGGATTGGGAGAGGTACCGATGGCCATGATTACCGAGTCCACCGGAAGTACGAATTCGGAGCCTTCCTTTTCGATGGGGCTGCGGCGGCCGCTTTCGTCCGGTTCTCCCAGCTCCATCTCCACGCATTCGATCCCGGAGACCTTTCCGTTTTCATCGCCCAATACCGATTTGGGGTTAGTGAGGAAACGGAAAATGATCCCTTCCTCTTTGGCGTGGTGGATCTCTTCCAACCGAGCGGGCATTTCCGCTTCGGAGCGGCGGTAAATGATCGAGACTTCCTCGGCGCCCAGCCGCATCGCGCAGCGGGCGGCGTCCATAGCTACGTTTCCGCCTCCGACGACGGCGACCTTCTTCGCGTATTGAACGGGTGTATCGTAATTTGCGTCGTAAGCTTTCATCAAATTGATCCGGGTTAAAAATTCGTTCGCGGAATAAACGCCTAAGAGGTTTTCTCCGGGAATGTTCATAAAGCGGGGAAGTCCGGCTCCGGAGCCGATAAAGACCGCCTCGTAGCCTAAAGTAAACAACTCGTCAATGGAAAGGACTCTGCCGATAACCATATCCGTTTCCAAATGAACGCCCAAAGTGGTAAGGGAGTCAATTTCCTTTTGCACAATGGCTTTGGGAAGACGAAATTCCGGAATGCCGTATACCAAAACGCCGCCGGCTTTATGGAAGGCTTCGTAGATGGTAACATCATAGCCCATTTTCGCCAAATCTCCGGCGCAGGTTAATCCGGCGGGACCGCTTCCCACCACAGCGACCTTGTGGCCGTTGCTTTCGGGTCGGGAAATTTTTGTTTCCGTTTCGTTTTGCATATGGTAGTCGGCGACAAACCGTTCGATTCGGCCGATTCCCACCGATTCGCCCTTAATGCCCCGGACGCATTTTCCCTCGCATTGGTTTTCCTGGGGGCAGACTCTTCCGCAAACAGCGGGGAGAGAGTTTGTGGATGTAATGGTTTGGTAGGCGGCTTCAAAGTCGCCCTCGGCAACCTGGGCAAGGAAGGTGGGGATGTTGACATTGACGGGGCATCCCGAAACGCAGGGGCTGTTTTTACAGTGTAAGCACCGCTTCGCTTCCTCTACCGCCATATCCGCGGTATAACCCAAGGCGACCTCTTTGAAATTTCTGGCGCGAACTTTGCCGTCCTGCTCCGGCATAGGGGTCTTGTTCATCTGCATATTCGGCATGATCATCATTCTCCTTTTTCGGGTTGCATTGCAAGTAACCGGCATCCGGTTTCTCTGGCGCGAGTTTCCTGTTCCCGGTAGAAATTATTTCGGCGAATCAACTCGTCGAAATCCACTTTATGCCCGTCAAAATCGGGGCCGTCGACGCAGGCAAATTTTACTTTTCCGTCCACGGTAACCCGGCAGCCGCCGCACATACCGGTGCCGTCCACCATAATGGGATTCATGCTGACGACGGTGGGGACGTTATACTCCTTGGTCAAAAGGGAGACAAATTTCATCATGGGCACCGGCCCAATCGCCACCACCAGGTCGTACTGCTCTCCTTGCTCCAAGAGGGATTTCAAAACGTCGGTGACAAAGCCTTTCTGTCCGGCGCTGCCGTCGTCGGTCGCGAGAAAGAACCGGTCGGAGACCTGCTCCATTTCCTCTTTTAAGATTACAATTTCCTTATTGCGGAATCCGGCAATCATATGGACGCAAACACCGGCGTTATGAAGCGCTTTGGCTTGGGGATAGGCGATGGCGCAGCCTACGCCGCCTCCAATCACCGCTACCTTTTTGACGTTTTCAAAATGGGAGGGGGTACCGAGGGGTCCAACAAAATCCAAGATAAAGTCCCCTTCGTTTTTTTGCGCCAGTTTTTGGGTAGAGGCGCCTACTTTTTGAAAAATAATGGTGACAATTCCTTTGTCCCGATCGTAGTCCGCAATGGTTAGCGGCACCCGTTCGCCGGTTTCGTCTACCCGGAAGATAATGAACTGTCCTGCTTTCGCTTTTTTTGCTACAGCAGGGGCAAGAATATCCATCCATACCACTTCGGCATTCAGATCTTTTTTCTTTACGATTTGAAACACAGTTTTTCCTCCTTAGACATGGGTTAGGGACTGACATTGGATCAGCCCCTAAAATTTCTTTTATTTTACTCGATTTTTTCTATTCTGTAAAGCTTATTTTCCGCTGATAAACGCTTCAATTGCGTCAGCGGTCGCTTCGGCAAACAAAGGCAGGTTATCATCGTCAGCCAGAACACTTAATTCATTGGGATTGTTCATAAATCCGTATTCTACCAAAACCGCAACAAACTGTTTGGTACGGGTAACGGCAAACTCGCTGAATTTATCTCCACGGTTTAACGCGCCGGAGCCATAATCCATCTGCTGGTAAGCGCCGTAGATACTTTGACTCAGCGCTTTGGCTAACGGTTGGGAATAGGGGGTATTATAGTACACTTCGACGCCTCTGGCGGAGGTAGTAACCGCGGAGGTGCTGTTGTGGTGGACCGAAAGGTAGATATGCGGCTCCCAGTCAATCGCCAAATCCACGCGGGTGTACAAATCCTTTAGATCGGTGTTATGGCTGTCCAACATGTAGACGGTAGCGCCTCTCGATTCCAGCTCGTCCCGGATGGCTTTTGCCTTTTTCAGGTTCAAATCCGACTCGTAGTAACCGTCCCGGCTTGTTCCCACATCCACATGGATGCCGCCGTTTTGTCCATGACCCGGGTCAATGACAACCCGAAGCCCGCTCAAGTCATTGACCGGATTTAAAAATCGGAGAGTCAAGGTACTTCCGTTATATTCCGAGTAACAACCGTAGTACTGATTTTGCCGCAAGGTCAGGGTAATCACCGCCTGCTTAATTCCGCCTTTGATCCGGGTAGAGAGCGAGGCGGAAGAGAACATTCCCGACGAGGGGAGGGAGATCTTGCTGAAATCAAAGCCATCGGTATAATCAAAGGTTAAGATCACTTTGGTGGCGTTATAGGAAGTTACCGTATTGGAGCTCGAAGATTTATAGTTGATGGTTTCGGTTTCCACATTGAAGGGAACCGGCCAGGTTTGGTCGATGGTCAAGATGGTGTAACCGTTTTTGCTTTGAGCGTCGACAGAGGAGATGGTATTATCCCCTTTGGATGCGGAAGAAGAGAGGGTCTTTACATCGCTGATCAGCACTTTTCTCCCCGAGACCAAAAGATATGTAGTGGAGTTTTTGGATTTGACATAATCGATGGTTCCGGCGGGAAGCTCGTAATAATAGGGCGCGGCGTAATCCTCACCCCGGTCTGCATCGATAAAAACATCAGCGTATTGAGCGGTGACCTGAACTTGCTGTCCCTGGGCGGCTGTAGTTGGGGTCTCGGCCTCGGTATCTACATCCACGACGGTAAATCCCACGCCGCTTATGCTTTCACTTCGGTTGCCAAGGGACGCGGTAACGGTAATCGGTCCGACCTTGGTATTTGCGCTGACGTTTGGAATGGTGTAGGTTCCTTCGTACCAGTAGTATTCCCCGCTGCGCTCAAAAGTTCTTGATAAAGTAATTGTGGTTTTATCCACTTTGGCTTTTACGGTGGTGTCGTCCAACGCCAAAGCGCGCAAGGTAACGGTTTCTCCTGCAACGACGAAACGCTCTGTTTTGGGTTCAATAGATTTTAAAAGCTTATTGTAGCTGGTGCTTCCGCCGGCGGCAAACGCGGTCACCGTCAACAGCATGCAACAAAGCAGAAAGCTTACCATCAGTTTTAAAGGGGATATGGTGCGTTTTAACGTCATTGAGAAAAAACCTCCTTAGGTCAAAAAAGGGAAAACAAGCGGTCAACGGCAGTTTGCTGCCTCTCGGAATTGTCAGGTGAGAAAAGAGAATCATAGCGAAACAGAAAACACCCTTCGGCGCCGGCTTTTCGCAGATAGGTGAGCTGCCTCGACAAAAGGTCATCGTTTTCTATCCACTCGTTTTCTCCCGTTCCGGCATAGCTGTCCGGCGCATCCGCTTTGTAAACGGCTAAGCCCACGTAAATGGGCACGCCCGTCCTTTCGGAAAGGGCCAGCCAGTCGTTTAGGGTTGTATCAAAGGGAGCGGTCTGGTGTTCAAATCCAAAATAAATTTGGGGCGCCAGGTAAGTAAGGTATCCGGCCTCCGCCCAGAAAGCCACATCGGCGAACAATTCGTTGACGCTGGCATTCAATACGCCCCTGGGGCTGACGCCAAAGGAAAGGGAAGGATTCTTTTCCTTTAGCAAAAGGGAAATCCGTTCCACCAGGCGATTTAGATTTTCTTTTCGCCATTCCCCTTGAGACAGGCTACCGTCACTTTCCGTGTAGGCGAGATAGCTTCGACTGTCGGCGGAAAAGGGAAGGGCGGAAGGGTAAAAGTAATCGTCTATATGGATCCCATCCACCGGGTACTTCTCCACGATTTCGCCGATCCCCAGGACTATAAGCTCTACGGACTCCTCACAACCCGGATCCAAATAAAGACGGTCGTCAAAAGTAAAAAACGCGTCCTCTTTACTTTGGTACAGCTCTAACAGAGCGCACTCGCATGACAGCGCGTTCATCTCTTCCACGGTAAGGCACCGCATGGGATTGATCCAGGCTTCGATTCGAAGCCCGGCTTCCTTCGCGGCCAAAACAAAGATTTCCGCCGGATCATAAGAAAGGGCGTATCTTTGAGGGAAGAGGGTCGAGGGAGAGAGACTGTCTCCAAAAGCGCGAAACTGGAGCAAAATGGTATTGATTTTCTTTTCTTTGCAGTTTTCTACCATTTCTTCGACACGGGTACAAAACGTGTCTTCGTCGGGAGTATCCGAAAAAAGCCGGTTTAATTCCAGATAGGAAATCCACACGCCTCGAATTTCTTCAAAAGCGGTGGGAGAAGCGGTTTTTGGGTCGCTGTCCGACGTCTCCGAAAGATCCGAAAGCATCTGGGAGAAGGAAGCTCTTTCCAAAGACGGCGCACAGCCCCAAAGTAAGATTCCAAGTCCCAACAATAAAAAAACAAGACGTTTCATTGTTCATTCCTCCTATCCCTTTACTATATCGGGAAAGGGAGGAAAAAATAACTACTTGTCCGTTTTTTCTAAGGAAACAGCAATCCGAAATCCATCGTGCGTCAGGACAAAATTCCCTGTCCTCAATGGTATGGTTTGAATGGGTTGCCCATTGATGGAAAGAGACAGCTCTTGTGCGAGAGGATTTGGGGAAATCACCGTTTCCGTTTTGATTTCTTCGTCAAAAAGAGGGTTAAAATCCAGGGTGTCATCCTCTTTTGGAAGCGAAGATTCTGTATTTGAAAAAAGAGGGCGACGGGCCTTTTTACGAAGCAGTAAAAAGCAAAAGAAAAAAATCCCGGCGCAAAAAAGAACAACGGCAAGAAATGAAAGGAGAGCGTTCGCTTTCGATGAAAAAAGAAACAACAGAGGGCTTTTCTCATCCAAAGGAACGGACACACCGAAAACGAAAAGCGGTTTGCCGGATTCTACGGCTATTAAGCCTTTCCCCAAAAAGTATCCGGAAAACACTACCGCCAAAAGGAGAAAAAGCCCCAAGATCGCCATAAAACCCGCGAATCTTTTCTTTTTCCCCATCATATTTCGTTTCCTTCCTTTTTCATTCTTCCTTGCCCCTATTATCGTATATCTCGACTTAAAAGTCAAGGTGTTGGTAAAAATTAACAATTTTTCAAGAACTTTTTTCGGAGAAGACCTCTTTGGCTTCGCCTACAATGGTTAGATATTGTTCGGGAACTTCGCCGGAAAAAATGGTTTCCGCTAAAATATAGTCTAGGGAAATTTCCGCGGATGCCGCGCGAAAGGATGTAAGCGCGCTGACAGTAGCCGTGAGGGTTAAGGTAAGACGGTGGCGCACCTGGTTAATGCCGCAGCTATCGAATGAACTTACAAATTTTGCGTCTAAGACGCCGTAAGGAACCACCCGGAGATCTAACGCGGGCCCTCTTCCGAAAAAGAGAGATCCGGGGAGAAGCGAACCCAGAGGGACCGAAAGGGTGGACTGTTCCAAAGCATAAAAGGATTGGGAAGCGGCGTTGGTGACCTGTATGGTAAAATGATTTATTTTTTCCGTGTCTGTTTCAATAGTGAATCCGTTGTCCGTTTCCATTAAGGAAGTAAATTCTCCATTTGTTTGGTTTAGCGCTACTTCTACCGCGTCGTTTAGGGCATCGTAAGCCAGAGCATAAATTTCCGGTTCGGCGTAAGCGAGAAGTTGGCGTTGGATGGTAGATTCTCCTATAAAGGCAAAGAGAAGAAGGAAAAAAGGAAGAAAAAAACAAACAAGCTTTTTTAAGCTTGTTTTCTTTCGTTTTCGCATGATTTCGCCTCCTTTTTGTTACTTTATGCAAAAGGGGGCAAAAAGTTGAACCGCCTTCCGGAGAAGGCGGTTTGGTTATTTTCCGAACAAGGCGGCGGCTTTTTTCATATTTTCCATAATAGGGACCGAGAAGGGGCAACGGCTCTCACATTGACCGCAGGCAATACATTCCGACGCGGTGTGGGGCAAAGAAGCGTAATGCTCCCGGACCGTCTCGGGAATCTTTTGCTGAGTAAGGGCCAAATGGTAGAATTTGGTCACCGAAGCGATGTCGATTCCTTTGGCGCAAGGAGCGCAGTGACCACAGTACATACAGTGTCCCTTCCAACTGATTTTGGGAAAGGAAGCGAAAGCCAAAGCGTAGTCTTTTTCCGTTTCCGTCGCCGTCTCATAAGCGAGATTTTCCGAAAGCTCCGCGGCGGAATGGACGCCGGTTAAAACGGAAACCACGGCGGGGCGGGTAAGGGCGTAATGAATACATTGATTTACGGTAAGGGCCTTTCCGGCGGGAGAACGGGTTTCGTCCAAAAGGTCGCCGCCGGCAAACGCTTTCATCACCGTAATTCCCACTCCCAGCCGGTTGCAGGTCTCATAAAGAGACTGCCGGTCCGGATCCATATTGATGAGGGTCTTATTGTAGCTTTCCTTTTCAAAGAGGGGGTTCAAATCCTCGTTTGCGGGGAGAAGATCGTAACAGGGATTGACGCTAAACATCAAAACGTCGATCAGACCGCTTTCCACCGCTTTTTTCGCCACGGTGGGATTGTGGCTGCTTAAACCGATAAAACGGATTCGACCGCGTCGTTTTTGTTCCTTCGCGTAATCCATAACCCCCTTTTTTTGGACGATTTCCCAATCTTCGAAAGAGTCTACATAATGGATCATCCCCACGTCCACATACTCTCGTTTCAGACGAGTCAGAAGGTCTTCAAAGCTCGCTTTGACTTCATCCATCTTTCGAGTACGTTTGTACTGGTTATCCTTCCAGGTGGTGCACAAATGCCCTTGGATCATAAACGGTTTGCTGCGATGTTTTAACGCTTCTCCCAAGTTGCTGCGCATAGCGGGGTCAGAAGTGTACACATCGATGTAGTTTACGCCTCCTTCTTCGGCTGCCGCCAAAATTTCTTCGGTAATTTCCGGGGTTTGGAACCCTTCACAGCCCAGTCCGATTTCGCTGACCGAAAGGCCGGTTCGTCCCAAAGTTCGATAAATCATAGGGATCCCTCCTTTGCTTTCATTGTATCACTTAAAGTGCACTCTAAGTCAATCCCAAAAGAAAACAGCGGCGAAAAAATTCACCGCTGTTTTTTGATTAAAACGCCAATTCGTTTGCCAGATCCCAAAGTTCCTCGGGAATGTGTTTTTTCATCTTCAGCGCTTCTTGGATATCGTAGTCGACGATCTTACCGTCTTTTTGGGCAATGACCCGGTTGCCGATACCGTTCTTCAGAAGCTTATCCACCGCGTAAGCGCCCATTTGGCTGCCGACGATACGGTCAGTCATTGTGGGGCTTCCGCCCCGCTGTACATGGCCTAAGATGGTCGCTCTCGACTCAATGCCGGTGCGCTCTTCGATCTCCTTAGCGATCTCATGGCTCTTGCCGATGCCTTCGCCTACTACCACCAAGAAATTGTTCTTTCCGGCGGCTTTTCCCGCTTCCAGCTTGGCGATGATCTCGTCCATATTCAATCCTTTTTCCGGAAGCACATAAGCGGATGCACCGCAGGCGATACCTACGTTCAATGCGATCCAGCCCGCATCTCTTCCCATAAGTTCTGCGACACAGCAGCGGTCATGGGACTCGCAGGTATCCCGGATCTTATCGATGATTTCCATCGCGGTATTCAGCGCCGTGTCATAACCGATGGTGTAATCGGTGCAGGCGATATCGTTATCAATGGTCCCGGGGATACCAACGCAGGGAAGACCCAGAGAAGAAAGATCTCCGGCGCCGCGGAAGGATCCGTCGCCGCCGATGACGACTAAGCCGTCGATACCCGCTTTGACGCAGTTGTCTTTCGCTTTCTGGACGCCCGCCATTTCTTTGAATTCCAGGCAACGGGCAGAATACAAAATGGTGCCGCCCTTAGAGCTGATGCCGGAAACATCCTTTAATCCCATTTCCACAAAATCGTTATTGATCAAGCCCGAGTATCCCCGCATAACACCCAGCACCTTGATCCCGCTGTGGTGCGCGGAACGGACGACACTTTTGATAACCGCATTCATACCGGGGGCGTCGCCGCCGCTGGTCAAAATGCCGATGGTCTTTACTTCCATTTATAATTCCTCCATTGCATAAACTTTCAATATCTTTTTTTCTAAGATATTCCTATTTTATTGTAAACGTTTTCAAAAAAAAGTCAAGAGGGAAAAAAGGGTTTCGGAATTTCGCACAAAAATTTCAATTCGTTTTCAACAGAGCCTCAAATTCCTCTTTCAATTTCGTTTCCACCGACCTTGCTTCTTCTAAGGTAGGACGCACAACAAAGAAGTAAATTTTAATTTTGGGTTCGGTGCCGGAAGGACGAATTACGGCGCGGGAGCCGTCATCCAAAAGGTATTCTAAAATATCCGAGACGGGAAAATCCAAAGGCGTTTCCTGCTTTTCGGGAAGATGCGTGGTCACAGATCTTTGGTAATCGGAAATGGATACGGTAGAAAAGCCGGCGACCGACGCGGCGGGAGACTGGCGCAGAGACTGCATCATTTTGCGCATCGTCTCACTTCCCTCCTCGCCTTCGAAAGCGAAGCTTTTCTGGCTGCACAAATGGTATCCGTATTTGGAAAACAGCTCGTCGAGGACATCCCCTAAGCTTTTTCCCCGGCTGGCATGAAAAGCGGCCATTTCACAGATGAGCATAGACGCCAGCACCGCGTCCTTATCCCGGACGTAGCTTCCCGCAAGGCAGCCATAGCTTTCCTCGAAGCCAAAGAGGAACCGGTCCTCTTTCTGCTCTCGTTCCAGCTTTCCGATGATGTCTCCTACGAATTTAAAGCCAATGAGCACATTTTTCAGTTTTACCCCATAGTGAGCGGCGATTTTGGAGGCCAGCTCGGTCGTGACGATGGATTTGACCACGAGACCGTCCGCAGGCAGTGCGCCCTGCTCCTTTCTTTGGGAAAGGATATAATCGAGAAGAAGACATCCGGTTTCATTTCCGGTAAAGAGGCGGACGCCCTTTTCGGTTTGCTCCGCGACGCCGACCCGGTCCGCATCGGGATCGGTGGCGAGAAGAAGATTGGCTTTCTTTTCTCTGCAAAGGGCAAGGCCAGGCTCCAGCGCCTCCCGGATCTCCGGGTTGGGGGAGGGACAGGTGGGGAAATTACCGTCGGGAAGCTCTTGGGACGGGACCACATAAACGGTTTTGACACCAATGCGGCGAAGCACCTCCCGCACCGGTTGATTTCCGGTGCCGTTTAGCGGGGTATAGACCACCTTAAAATCCTCGGGGGGAGCCAGGCTTGGCCGGATCGACTGGGCGAGCACCGACTGGTAATAGGCTTCTGTCACTTCGGGCGGGATATAGGAAATAACTCCCTGGGAAAGGGCGGATGAAAAGTCGGCGGCAGCAACCGAAAACGGATCGTTTTTCTCGATTTCCTTTGTGATTTTTTCAGCAGTCGTCTCGTCGATCTGGCATCCGTCGCTTCCGAACACCTTGTAACCGTTATATTGTGACGGATTATGGCTCGCGGTGATCATGATCCCCATATCACAATGGAGTTCACGCACCGCGAAGGAGACACACGGAACCGGCATCAATTCGGAGTAGAGATAGGCGTGGATGTGGTTTTGTGCCAGAACTCTCGCCGCTTCCTTGGCAAACAGGGAAGATTTGTTGCGGCTGTCGTACCCGATGGCTACCGACTTTTCCCCGCTTTTTTCCCGGTTTAGGTAGTCGCAAAGGCCTTTTGTCGCCCGCCGGACGGTATAGATATTCATGCGGTTGCTTCCCGCGCCAAGAACTCCCCGCAGACCGGCGGTTCCAAAGTGCAAAAACTGATAAAAACGGTCGTTGATCTCTTCTTCGTTTCCCTGAATTGCTGTCAATTCTTTCTGCAAATCGGGATCTTCTACTGCTTTTTCCAGCCATAAGGCATATTGTGGATGTATCATAGCGTAACCTCCTGAACGTTTTCTCCCTTTTCTATCCATCATAATCTATTTTTTTGTCTTTTGTCAACTCCGGGGGAGAGAAAACTTCCCGGGCAACAAAAAAAGGCGAAAGCCAAGCTTTCGCCTTTTTTTCAAATACAAGTTACGCGTAGATGGAGAGCAACACGCCCGCCGCAACGGCAGAACCGATAACGCCGGCCACGTTGGGACCCATGGCATGCATCAGAAGGAAGTTGGCAGGATTCTCCTCGGCGCCCACTTTCTGAGAGACACGAGCCGCCATAGGAACAGCGGACACACCGGCAGAACCGATCAAAGGATTGACTTTTCCGCCGGAAGCCAGGTACATCAACTTTCCAAACAGAACGCCGCCCGCGGTGCCGATGCAGAACGCGATCAGACCAAGGATGATAATTTTGATGGTCTGGGGAGAGAGGAAGTACTCAGCGGTAGCGGTAGCGCCAACAGTGGTACCCAAGCAGATAACGACGATATTCATCAATTCGTTTTGCGCGGTCTTTACCAGACGATCCACAACGCCGCTTTCTTTCATCAGGTTACCCAGCATCAGCATACCCACCAAAGACGCCGCATCAGGGACTAAGAAGGATACGATCAAAGTAACCATAATGGGGAACATCAGCTTTTCGGTGCGGGATACGGGGCGAAGCTGCGCCATAACGACCGCACGCTCTTTTTTGGTGGTGAGCGCCTTCATAATGGGAGGCTGGATCAGCGGCACCAGAGCCATATAAGAATACGCCGCAACGGCGATGGAGCCCAACAGCTCGGGGGCAAGGGACTTCGCTACCAAAATGGCGGTAGGACCATCGGCGCCGCCGATGATACCAATAGCGCCCGCCTGCTCAGGGGTAAAGCCCAACATCAAAGCGCCTAAGTAGGTGATGAAGATACCAAGCTGTGCCGCAGCGCCCAAAAGGAAGCTCTTGGGGTTAGCGATCAGCGGACCGAAGTCGGTCATCGCGCCGATGCCAAGGAAGATCAAGGGCGGGAAAATACCCAGCTTGACGCCTAAGTACAGAATATCCAGCAAACCGCCGTTATGGAGAACCTCTCCGTAATCCACAGCGGAGCCTACAAAATATTCCATATGGAACATACCGGTGTTGGGAATGTTCGTCAGCAGCATACCGAACGCAATGGGTAACAAAAGCAGAGGCTCAAAGCCTTTGGCAATGGCGAGATAAATCAAAATAAACGAAATACCAATCATCGCCAGAGCCTGCCAGCTTACGTTCAGAAAGCCGGAATCCATTACCAGATCCCGAACAGTTTGAAGAAAAATATCAATCATGATTTTCGGTTCCTTTCCTTAAAAGTTGCTCAAAACAGGCCGGCGGTTACATTTTCCCGAACGCCGGACGCAGCCCAAACGGGAAGCGGGAGGCGACGGCGGTTTCTTTTTAAGGAAACGCTCTTTAAAGTAAAGCCGTTTTGATTGCCCTCTTCAGCGAAAATCAAGCTGATGGCGCCCATAATTGCCGCGACGTCCTCGTCGTCCGTCGAAGCGTTAACCGCGTTGGATTTCGCAGCGGGAGCCGCTTTCGGGGCAGCAGGAGCCGCTTTCTTTTCTTCCTTCGGCGGTTTTTTTCCGGTGATGCGGGAAGTGATAGCGCCAAACAGGCTGACGACCGCCACCAGCACAATCAGCGCGACGAAAACCACAACCATACCGGTGATAACCACCGCCCAGGCAGTTGACCAATCCATAAACACAAACCTCTTTTCTGTAGAATGATGGTGAAAAAAGACTAAGACGGACGAGTAGGAGAAAGGAACACCAAACTCCCCCATCTTAAGAATCTGTACCTGATTATACATGATTCTTCTTAATTTGTCCATAGTTTTTTTTATTTTTTTTCAAACTTTCCGTAAAACCGCTTTTTTGGATTGACGGGGGCTTGTTTTTTGGGTACAATAGGTAACAGAAATTTTGAACCGGTTATATTTTACTAAAAACGAGGAGATTGTGTGATGAAACGGATGGAAATTGCCAAGCTGAATCAGGACTATTCGGATTTTTCCGGGAAGACGGTGACCGTTTGCGGGTGGGTTCGTACTTTGAGAGACAGCAAGGCGCTTGGATTTATTGAATTGAACGATGGAAGCTGTTTTAAGGGGCTTCAGGTAGTTTTCGAAGAAGGGAAAATCGATAACTTTAAGGAAGTGGCGAAGTATAACGTAGGATCCGCTATCGTGGTGACAGGAGAAGTGGTGTTGACGCCGGAAGCAAAGCAGCCTTACGAGATCCATGCGGCTTCCATTGTGTTGGAAGGGGCGTCTACCGCGGACTATCCCCTTCAAAAAAAGCGCCACAGCATGGAATTTTTACGGACGATTGCCCATCTTCGCCCGAGAACCAATACCTTTTCGGCGGTCTTTCGGGTTCGTTCCGCCATCGCGTACGCGCTCCACAGCTTTTTCCAGGAGAACGGCTTTGTGTATGTCCATACCCCCCTCATCACCGGAAGCGATTGTGAGGGCGCCGGAGAAATGTTTCGGGTCACCACGCTGGATTTAGAAAACCTTCCCAAAACGCAAGACGGGAAAATCGATTTTTCCGAAGACTTTTTCGGAAAAAGTACGAACCTTACCGTGTCCGGCCAGCTCAACGCGGAATGTATGGCGCTGGCTTTCGGAAAGGTATATACCTTTGGCCCCACCTTCCGGGCGGAGAAATCCAATACCCCGAGACATGCGGCGGAATTTTGGATGATCGAGCCGGAGATGGCTTTCGCCGATCTTCAGGACGATATGGAAGTGGTGGAGCAGATGATCAAATACGTCATCCGCTATGTGCTGAAAACCTGTCCCGACGATATGGCGTTTTTCAACCAGTTTATTGATAAAGGGCTTCTTCAACGGCTTAACGATTTGGTAGACGCGGATTTCGGCAGAGTAACTTATACCGAAGCCATCTCCCTTTTGGAGCCTCACCAAAAGGACTTTCAATATCCGGTTTACTGGGGTTGTGATTTGCAGACCGAGCATGAGAGATACCTCACCGAAAAGATTTTCAAAAAGCCGGTGTTTGTCATCGATTATCCCAGAGAGATCAAGGCGTTCTACATGCGGCTAAACGACGACCAGAAGACGGTGGCGGCTATGGACCTTTTGGTGCCCGGAGTCGGCGAAATCGTCGGCGGAAGCCAGAGAGAAGAGCGCATGGATGTGCTTTTGGATAGCTTAAAGCATTTCCACCTCAACGAGAAGGATTACTCCTGGTATCTGGATCTTCGGAAGTTTGGCGGCGCTAAGCACTGCGGCTTTGGCCTTGGCTTTGAGCGTTTGGTCATGTATATGACGGGAATTTCCAATATTCGGGACGTTCTTCCTTTCCCGAGAACAACGGGTTCAGCGGAATTTTAACGGCGTCTGCCCCTTTTTTCGAAAGTGTTGCGAAAAAGGGGCAGCTTTTTCGTTTTTTCTACAAAAAGTGGGGGCGCTTTTTTCTTGACACTGTAAAAAATGTTTCCTATAATAAAGGGGTGTGGTAGGAGGAATTGTATGGATAAAAAAGAAAAACAAGCGCCGGAAGGCTATCGGACGGTAACGACGCCATCGGCGGTTCCCTTCTATTTTGCGGCGGCGGTTTGGGTTCTTTCGGCTTTCGTTTTGCCGATGCATAGGCTGTTTCCTTTGATTGGGGTGGCCGCGGTATCCGCGATCGCCTACGGGATCGGCAGAAAGTTTTTCCCGGGGACAACTCGGTATGAGAAGATAGAGATTGTGCCCAAGGATGAACGGGAAGCGCTGGTCCTTTCGGGACGGAAGGAACTTTCCCGAATTTTGGAAATTAACGGAAGAATCGCGAATCCGGCTTTGAACCAAACGGTTGATCGGCTGGTGGAAGTGGGGAATCGTATCTTCGATCATCTGTCTGAAAAAGAGGAGCGGCTGTTTCCGGTGCGCCGGTTTATGAATTATTATTTGCCCATGACCGTCAAACTGCTTTCTTCTTACGAAAAAGCCGAAAGCCAGAATGTTTCCGGTGAAAACATCGACGCGGTGAAGGAAAAAATTCTCGGTGCGATGGATATGGTGGAGAAGGCGTTTGAAAGGCAGTTAGACCTTTTGTTTCAGGATGACGTTATGGACATTTCGACGGATATCACCGTCTTTGAAAACCTGCTTAAGCAGGAAGGGCTTTGGGAAACTGAGCCTTTTTCGGATGCAGCCTCGCTGGATCCGCACTAATTTTTAGGAGGAGTACCTATGGCTGAAAATGGAATTACGTTAACTTTGGATAATGAAGCGACGTCTTCGGCGGCTGCTGCGGTTGCGGAGGCTGCTGCCGCTCCCGCGCCCTCTTCGGTTTCGTCTCAGGCCGCGGAGCCGGTGGTTTTGGATGAATCCAGTCTCACCGAAGAAGAGCGGAAGATGGTGGCGGACTTTTCGGAAAAGATCGATATTAAAAACAGCAGTATCGTGCTGCAATACGGCGCCGGCGCGCAAAAAAAGATCGCCGATTTTTCCGACGGCGCCCTTGCCAGTGTGCGCACCAAAGATCTGGGCGAAGTAGGAAATATGATTACCGACCTGATCACTGAGCTCGAGGGCTTTGAGATCGATGAAAATGACAAAGGCATCTTTGGCTTTTTCAAACGAAGCGCCAACAAGCTTTCCGTATTGAAAACCAAGTACGAAAAGGCGGAAGTCAATATTGACAAAATCACCAATACCTTGGAGGATCATCAGATTCAGCTTCTCAAGGATGTGGCGATGCTGGACAAAATGTACGAGCTGAATTTGAATTATTTCAAAGAGCTCACCATGTACATCATCGCCGGAAAGAAATGCCTCGAGAAATTTAGGAGCACCGAGCTTGCCGAGGCGGTGGCGAAGGCCAAAGAAACCAATACGGCGGAGGACGCCCAGTACGCTAACGATCTGGCGGCTTTGGCGGACCGGTTTGAAAAGAAGCTCCACGATCTGGAGCTGACCCGTATGGTGTCCATCCAGATGGGGCCTCAGATCCGGCTTTTGCAAAACAGCGATACCCTGATGGTGGAAAAGATCCATTCCACCATTGTGAATACCATTCCCCTTTGGAAGAGCCAGATGACCATTGCTTTGGGGATTGCCCACTCCCAGCAGGCGATGCAGGCGCAGCGGGAGGTCACCAATATGACCAACGAGCTGTTAAAGAAAAACGCCGATATGCTCAAGATGGGCACGGTAGAGGTGGCCAAGGAATCGGAGCGGGGCGTCGTCGATATCGAGACCTTAAAGCATACCAATCAAACGCTCATCTCTACGCTGGATGAAGTTATCAAGATTCAAAACGAGGGACGGGAGAAACGCCGGGCGGCGGAAGTGGAACTTGGACGGATCGAGGGCGAGCTTCGCGCCAAGCTTTTGGAAATCGACCAGGACAAGAAAACGGTGAAGTAATCCATGGGTGTTTTTTCTCAACGAAAGACCGGAGCGGTGGTGCTTGCCATTTCGGTGTTGTTCGGGGTGTTTTTTGGAAGCTATCGTTCTCTTCGCCATTACGAGTGGGAGGCGGAAACCGTCTTTTACAGCGGTGTGGACGGCGACGGGCTTTGCGTGTCGTCGGATTTGAACACCATAGCGAATGAAGGGAAAAACATGCTTACGGTGGCGGGACGGTACCTGTCTGCCGAAGAGGAAAGCGTTTCCGCTTTGGACGAGAGCATCCTTTCTTTCCTTTCCGCCGAAGGAATCAATCAGAAGATTGAACGGTATCATAAAGTGGTTCAAAATATGGAGACTCTGGCCGGACGGTTAGAGGAAGAGGCGTTAAGCGACAAGGACAGCGATTATATTTCGTCCCAGCTTGCAGAAGCGGCTGCCAGAGAACGGACGGCGCGGTTAGACGGTTACAACGACGTCGCCAAGGAATACAACGATCAACTGACAGGCTTTGGCGGGTTGATGGCAAAGCTGTACCGCTTAGAACCCCTTGCCACGTTCCGATAGACAGGAGGCTGCATTGAAAAAAATCATCAGTGTTATCTTTGCTTGCTGGCTTGTTTTTTTGTTTCCGGCATGGGCTTATGGTTTGGAAACAGTAAAGCCTACCGAGCTATTTTACGTAGCGGATTACGCCAATGTTCTCTCCGAGGAGACAGAGGCGGAGATTGTAACCCAAAATGACGTGCTGTACGAGAAGACCGGTGCGCAGATTGTTGTCGTTACGGTAGATTTTTTAGATGGAAACGACATCGGCGATTATGCGTACAGTCTGTTTAACGATTGGGGGATAGGATCCGCCGAAAAGAACAACGGTCTCTTACTCCTTTTGGCTATCGGGGAAGAGAATTATTACGCGCTTCAGGGCAAGGGGCTTGAGGATCGAATCAGCAGCGGTGATTTGGATCAGATCCTTTACGACTATTTGGAAGAGGATTTCGCGGCGGAGAATTATGACGCCGGGGTACAAAAGGTGTTTTCCGCCCTTTACAGTGAAGTTTCTTCCTATTACGGAATTTTTGAAGACAGTTCGAGCAGCGGTTCCCCCATTATCGGTGGAAGCGACGAACCCAATCAAATTACGGTGGAGAAGCATTTCTCCTTCGGCGTTTTTTTCGATTTTTTTAAGCTAATTGGAATTGCGATTATCGTTATTGTGGTTGTGGTGCTGATCTCCGTGTTCGGAAGGAGAGGACCTCGGCCGCCTCGATATCGGACCACGCGGTATCGGCGGTATCCGCCGCGGCGTCCCGGACCTATGGTACCCCCTCCTCCGCCTAGAAGCGGCGGTATATTCGGAAGCGGTGGGAGACATCCCGGTGGATGGGGAATTTTCGGCGGTGGTCGGAGCGGTTCTTCCGGCAGCGGCCGCAGAAGCGGCAGAACCTTTGGCGGCAGTCGGGGTGGATTTTCCGGCGGTCGCAGAAGTGGCGGCGGAGGCGTTTCCCGCGGAGGCGGCGCCGGAAGACGTCGGTAACGGTACATTTGGAAAGGAAAGCGGTCTTGCGTAAGCAAGGCCGTTTTTTGTTTAGGGGAAAAACATAAACCCAAATAGGAAAAATGCTGCAAATCGGCGTTTCCTTTTAAACTCTTCGGAGAAAAAGAAAAGGGAGGAGAAATCGGTTGCGAAAAAGCGGGCGCAAAAGAGTAAGATATGACCAACCTATTAAAAATTTCTTCTATAACTTCGTTTTTTTGACTGATTTTCCATCTGCATTTTTGGCGTCTGTCAAATTGCATTTTTGTAGGTGAAATGATATAATATTTTCATATATTAAGTTATAGTTTTAGATAGTTTTTGAGGTGAGTGATGAAAAAACAAGTTTTCTGTGCGGCGTTGACCGCCGTTTTCTTTTTTACATCCGGTTGCGCACTTCTTCCGAAAGAGGAGGAATTGCCTGCGCCGCCTATGGTGAGTACGGATACGGAGCAAGGGTATACCATGGCGACCGTAAGTTATGGCGATTTGGAGATCAGCAAACGGGTTCGAGCATCCTATCGCCCCACCGGAAGCGAGACGATACGGTTTCCTTTGGGAGGCGTCGCCATTGACACGCTTTACGTTAAGAAAGGGGATACCGTCAAGGCGGGCGACCTCTTATTGTCGTTGGAGATGGGAACTTTGCTTTCCGATATTGAAAACGCGAACCAGGATCTTCGTCAGGCGGAGTTAAACCTACAGGCGTTAGAGGAAAATTACGCGTTGGATCTTAAGGAGATCGATCTTAAAATCCAAGCTGCCGAGGGGGAAAGCAAACAGGCGTTGGAATCGGAAAAGACGGTGTTGACGCAAAATTACCAGCGGCAACGGGAGATTTACGAAAACGATCAGTATATCGCTTCCTTATCCTTGAATGAGCTCAACGCGCAAAGGGAAAGCCGTTTGGTGTACGCCGGTATCGACGGGACGGTTTCCACCATTACCGCCTTGAAGGAAGGGGATTTGACTACCAAAGGGGACATTTTTGTCATTCTTTCCGATCTTTCCTCTTCGGTTTTTTTAGTAGAAGGGGAGGATAGCGTATATTTCCCGGTGGGGACCGAGGTGGTATTGGAAGCCGGTTCTCAGGAATATGCCGCCGTTTCGATGGAATCCGACCAGGATGAAACGGCCTACCTTTCGCTGATCGATCCGGCGTTGGATTTGGAAGAGGGGGACGTGGGCCAGGTTACCGTCGTTTTCGATTCCAGAGAGCATGTTTTAACCGTCCCCTCACAAGCGGTGCGCATGGCGGGAGATCAACCGGTGGTGTATCAGTTGGACGAAGAGGGAATTAAATATCTGACCGAAATTGAGACCGGTTTGGATACGGGTGTTCTCGTTGAGGTGGTAAGCGGCCTTGAAGAAGGCGACGAAGTGATCGTGGAGTAGGAGGAGCTATGAGTCAGAAAAAAAGATGCCTTCCCCTTGTGATGGCGGTTTGTCTGCTTCTTGCGTCCTGCGGGGAAACAAAGGAAGCGGCGCCCGCGCTGCTGACGCCGGTAGGAGTGGCGCTGGATACCGCTTTGGTTACCCGGGGCAACGTGGAAGAGATTACTTTTGTCGAGGGAGCCGTTTCCCCGGCGTCCATGCCCTTATCTTTTACGGGGGGCGGCGTATTGAAAGAGGTTTTGGTCGTAGTGGGCGATACTGTTTCAGAAGGCCAGGTTCTGGCCACTTTGGATCAGGATGCCATTGACAGCCAGATTTCGGATCTTCGCTATGCCCTTTCCGTTTTGCAAGAGAGCCAAAAGCAGGCGGAGGAAATTCAGGAGCTGGCCATCGAAGAAGCGAGTTTGCAGTTGCAAAAGCTTCGAGAGTCCAATGCCGACAGCCTTTCTATTTCCTTAGCGGAAGTGGAAGTGGAGCGGCAGCAGGCTTCTCTCGGCCAGTTAGAGGATCAAAACGCTTTGGCGGTGGACCGGATGAATCATCAGATTTCCACCTTAACATCCCAAAAGGAAAACGAGAATTTGACCGCGCCTTTTTCCGGAAGAGTGGTTTATGCGACCGAAAAAGGGGCGGGAGATTCGGTGACGGGAAGCGATACGGTGGTGATACTGGTGAGCGAGGAAGAGTTTACCGTGACGACCTCGTATATTTCCATTACGGATTTGCGGCAGGTGGAGAGCATAGAGGCGACCATCGGAAAGAATCGATACATACTGACCGAAGCGCCTTTCGACCAAAGCGAGTATCTTTCCAAGGTGCTGGCGGGCGCGTCCCTTTCCACCGAGTTTTTAATTGAAGGAGATACTTCTTCCATCAAGGCGGGAGATTACGCCGGCGTCTATCTGATTCAGAATCGGGCGGAGGATGTGTTGATGGTCCCCACCAATTCGGTTTATCGGGAAAGCGGCGGATATTATGTGTACCGGGTAGAGGGTGGAACCCGGATCAAAACCTCGGTGTCGGTAGGAGTTTCCAATGATGCTTTTACCGAGATTGAGAGCGGTTTGTCGGAAGGAGATGAAGTGTATGTCAAAGGGTAACGCCTTTTTGTCTCTGCTATTGGCTTTGCTTTTTGCGGCCTCGCTTTCCGGTTGCGGCGAAGAGGAGCCGGAAGTTTTGCTGGAAACGATAGTGACCGATGCCGCTTCTCCCAATTATGAAACGACTACCGTTTACCGGGGAAATTTTGAAAAGACCAAATCCGGGAGCGGAACGTTATATTACCCCGATGTGACCGAGGTTTCCTTCGGACGGGAAGGGGCGATTTTGGAAGAGCTTTTGGTTGCCTCCGGAGATACGGTGAACGCGGGAGACGCCATCGCCGTTTTTTCCGTCAATGAAAGTACGCTGTCGCTGACGGAAAAACAATTGAACCTAAAGGAAGCAAAGGAAAATTACAGCTACACCTGTACCAATATGGAAAGGGAGATCGCTTCGTTAGAACAATCCCTTTTGGGGCTCAGCGGCGTGGACCGGGAGTTGAAAGAAGTGGAAATCGCCACGGCGCAGGCTGAATATGAAAAATATAGGACGGATACCCAATACGATATCGAGCAGTTAGAGCAGGAGGTCGGCGCGTTGTCCGCTTCCTTCTCCAATTTAACGCTTTACGCGCCCTGCGACGGTATTGTTAGGAGCACCACTTTTACAAAACCGGGAGAGGAAGCGGGAACCGAAGTGATCGCTACTCTCTATAATCCGGACCGGTATTTAATCAAAGTAGACGACAGCAGCGGGGTGTTTCGTTACGGCATGGAAGTGGAGATTGAGACCGGTTCCCGTATTAATCCCGTATATTACACCGGTACCGTTGTTTCTACCCCCGCGTTACAGGGGGGGACCCAAAGCGGCGTTTTGGTCCAGGTAGAGGGAGGAGTCTTTGCTTCGGACTTTTCCACCGATATTACCGTGTTTGGGACTTATCAGTATCTCGAAGATGTGCTGATGATCGATCGAAGCGCGGTGACGACGGAAAACGGCGTTCGGTCGGTGACGGTGTTAAACGGCGATACCACCGGTACGCGGTATATCGTGACCGGGGAAATGAACAACGAGGAAATCGTAATTTTAAGCGGTCTTTCCGAAGGGGAGACTGTGGTGATGGGAGAGTAGGAGGCGTATGTTACCTTTTGTTTTAGAAAAGATTAAAAGCAAAAAGTGGATGGTCCTCTGTCTTTTGATCGGAAATATTTTGATGATTGCTATCGGCTCCGGAAGCCCTGTGTATTCCGAAGCGGTTTTGCAGCGGATGCTCACCCGGAACCTTACCTCTTATACCGAGCAAAATGACCGGTATGCCGGTATCACCGTCATGCGGCAAAGCTTCCAGAAAACGGTGAACCGGGCGGCGTCTCTTGCCCAGATCGATCTGTTTTGGGATTACTATGAGAATATGGAAGAGGACCTTTCCTTAACATCCCTTGCCAAAGCGGTAAGCTACACCGTAGGATTTACCGTGATCCCGGAGATTAAGGGCACCGAAGATGAGCTTTCCCTTCAGCTTATGGCGCAAACCGACTTTTTGGAGCATGTCTCCATAAAGGAAGGGGAATTTGCCGCTCCCGGCGTCTTAGAAGACGGTACTTTGGAGATTATCGTGAGTGAGGAAACGATGATGGAGCAAAATCTCCTTTTAGGGGAGTCGCTTCTTTCTACCGATCATGAAACCAAAGACGGGGTCCCCATCACCCTTAAGGTGGTGGGAGTGTATGAGCGCATAGATGAAAGCGATCCCTACTGGCTGACGGTGGGGAAGGTATTAAAGCAAAACGGAATTGTGGATTTACAGACCTTACAGCAAGACATCATCCAAATCGACGAGCCGGTATGCAATTTCTCGGTGAATTTTTACAATGTCATGGATTACACATCCATCGAGGCGTCCCAGGTGGAGACATTGCGGGAAAAGCTTACGGTGTACGAAAATGCCGCGAGCATTTCCGGATCTTCCTTTTCCTGTAACTACATCGATATTTTAGACGATTATCTTCCCGAGGCGCAAAAGCTCAATGTAACCCTTTGGGCGTTACAGATTCCCGTTTTCGTCCTCCTTTTGGTGTTCATCTTTATGGTGTCCAGACAAATGGTGGAGATGGAAGAAGGGGAGATCGCGGTGATGAAAAGCCGCGGCGCCTCCAAAAAACAGCTTTTACAGCTGTATTTGCTCCAAAGCGGGATTGTCGCTTTATGCGGCGTCGTTTTGGGTATCCCCCTTGGTCTTTTGATCTGCCAGGTGTTGGGCTCCTGCAACGCCTTTTTGGAATTCGTAAGCCGGACGGCGCTCCAGCTAAGGGTATCATGGCTTGCACTGCTTTTCGCGGCGCTGGGGGCGTTGATCTCGGTGCTCACCATGGTGGTGCCGGTGGTCAAGTACTCGTCGGTGACCATCGTGGCGCAAAAGCAAAGCAAGGCCAAAAAGAAAACCACTCCCTTCTGGCAGAAGATGGGGTTAGATATCCTTTTGCTTTTGGTTTCCGGATATTCTCTCTTTAACTTTAACCGCCAGCGGGATCTTTTAGCCCAGGAGGTGGCGCAGGGCGGGAGCATGGATCCTCTTTTGTACTTAAGTTCTCCGTTATTTATGCTGGGCGCGGGACTGCTGTTTTTACGGTTGTTTCCTCTTTTATTAAAGCTCATCTTCCGTATCGGGAGAAAGTTCTGGTCCCCGTCTTTGTACGTCTCTTTCCTTCGGATGATGCGGACCAAGGAAAACCAGGGCTTTTTGATGATTTTCCTCGTATTCACCGCCGCGTTGGGTATTTTCAGCGCCCAGGCGGCAAGGACCATCAACGCGGGCGCCGAGGAGCGCCTTCGGTACCAAAACGGCGCCGATGTGGTATTGAAAGAGGAATGGCGCAATAACAGTGAGATGGTGGCGCAGGATACCACCGGAACGCTGACGTTAAGCTATATGGAACCGGATTTTTCCAAGTACACCCTTTTGGAAGGGGCGGAAAGCCTTACCCAGGTCTTTTATGACACCAGCGGCAGCGCTTCCTCCAAGGTGGAACTGGGGAGAGGGGCGATGCGAAACGTTACCATTATGGGCATCGACACCAAGGGCTTCGGCGAGACCGCTTACATGAAGGACGGATTGCTTCCCATCCATTGGTACCATTACTTAAACGCCATTTCCCAAACGCCGGACGCGATTTTGGTATCCCGAAGCTTTGAGACGGTATGCGGTTACAGTCTCGGAGACGTGGTCACCTACCAAAATTCCGACGGGCTTTCCACCAGAGGCGTCATCTACGGGTTTATCGATTATTTCCCCACCTTCGCCCCCACTTCCACCGTGGTGGATCAGGACGGGAATTTTACCGAAAACAGCAATTTCCTCATTGTGGCGAACTTGGGACGGCTTCAATCGGAATGGGGGGTCATCCCCTACGAAATTTGGATTAAGCTTTCCGGTTCCTCCCAGGTGGTTTACGATTTTGCCGCCGAAACCGGCACTTCCTTTGTCACCTTTAAAGATACCGAGGCGGATCTTATCGCTTTGAAAAACGACCCCATTTTCCAGGGGACCAACGGCGTTTTGACGGTGGGATTTATGGTGGTGCTTTTGCTTTGCGTGGTGGGATTTTTGATCTACTGGATCTTGTCCATTCGTTCCCGGTCGTTGCAGTTTGGTATTTTCCGGGCAATGGGTATGACCTTAAAGGAGATCCTTTCCATGCTTGCGGTAGAGCAGATCTTTATCTCCGGATTGTCCATCGCGGTGGGGGTAGGGATCGGAACCATCGCCTCCCGCCTGTTCGTTCCGCTGATTCAGATCGCCTACACGACCGCCGATCAGGTACTGCCGCTTGAGATCGTGGATCTGGCGTCGGATTACATCAGGATCTTAGGCGTGCTGGGCGTGGTCATGATCTGCTGTCTCGGCGTTTTGAGTTACATTGTAAGCAAGATTAAAATTTCCCAGGCGTTGAAGCTGGGCGAAGATTAAGGAGGAAAAATGGAAGAGATCATTTTATCCGCCGAAAAAGTGAGCCGGGCGTTTCCGGTGGTGGACGGGGACCCGTTTTACGCGCTAAAGGATATTACCTTAGCGGTGCCCGCCCATAAGCTCACCATCTTAAAAGGACGCTCCGGCTCCGGGAAAACGACGCTGATGAATATCCTCGGCGCGCTGGATTCGCCCACCGAGGGAGAGGTGTTCTTTAAGGGACAGGAAATCGGAAAAATGAGCGAAAAGGAACGGACGCTGATCCGAAGAAAGTCTATCGGCTTCGTGTTCCAGTCGGTGGCGTTAGTCCCGATGCTCAGCGCTTATGAGAATGTAGAGTTTGCCCTTCGTCTCGCAAACTATGAGGGCGACCGCCGACAGAGAGCGGAGGAATGCCTGCGCTTGGTGGGGCTTTTCGAGCGAATGCAGCATATGCCCCAGGAAATGTCCGGCGGCGAGCAGCAGCGGGTCGCTATTGCCAGAGCCATCGCCCACAAGCCGGAGATTTTGTTTGCCGACGAACCGACGGCGGAGCTGGATACCAATACGGGGCTTCAGGTGGTCAAGATCTTTAAGGACCTCACCGAGCAGGAAGGAGTCACCATTTTGATGACCACCCATGACACCGGACTGATGGAGATCGGCGACGCGGTGTTCGAGCTGGAAGGCGGTGAACTGGTGCATGGATAGAAGGGATATGATCGTCTGCGAGGATTTGGTCAAGATCTATAAAACCGACGAGATCGAGGTTTTGGCGCTTCAGGGGCTGGAGATCCGCATCGCCGAAGGGGAACTTATGGCGATCATCGGCAACAGCGGAAGCGGAAAATCCACCTTTTTGAATATGATCGGCGGATTGGACCGCCCTTCGGCAGGGAAGCTCTTCGTAGACGGAAAAGACCTTTTTAAATTGAGCGAGGAAGAGCTTGTGGAGTACAAACGGAAGGTGGTAGGGTTTGTCTGGCAAAATAACGGGCGAAACCTTCTTCCGTACCTCTCCGCTGAACAAAACGTCATGATGCCCATGATGCTTACCAAGGAAACGGAGCGAAGAGAAAAGGCGCGGGCACTTTTGGAGCTGGTAGGTATGGCCCATAAGCGGAACAACCGGTTAAGCGAGCTTTCCGGCGGCGAACAGCAGCGGATCGCTATCGCCATCGCTTTGGCCAACGACCCCAAGATCCTTTTGGCGGATGAGCCCACCGGTTCGGTAGACGTTCAGACCGGAAGCTATATTCTGGATGTGTTTAAAAAGCTCAACGAGGAAAAGGGACTGACCATCGTGATCGTGACTCACGATATGCATTTGTCCAAACGGGTCAACCGGGTCGTCACCATTCGGGACGGCAAAAACAGCAGCGAGATGATCCTGAAGGAAAGCTACAAGGACCGGTTAAACGAGCTGGAAGGCTTTGAGGAGCCCCACGAGGAGTTCGCGATTTTGGATAAAGCGGGCCGGGTTCAGATCCCGAGAGAATTGTTATCTTCCCTTGGCATCGAGGGCAACCGGGTCAAAATGGAGCTGGAGGACGGAAAGATCGTCATCAGCGCGCCGGGAAGGCGAAACGAATAAAAACGGCAGGCTTTACGCCTGCCGTTTTTTATCCTTCAATGGCTCTTTTTAGCGCTTCCTGATGCCGCCGCACCTGCTCGATGCTGTCTACATCCATGTCCTGCCGTAAATGTTCGCCGCCTTCATATTCCGAGCTGAGATATCCCTGGTAGCCCGCCGTTTTGAGCGCCGCGACCACCTCGGGGATGGCTACCGCCGTTTCTTCGTAATTTTCGGAGACGTTGTAGAATTTCGCGTGGATGTGGAAAATATAGTCGATGTTGTCCATCAGATCTTTGGGATCCGACCAAGAATAGGTAAAGGAAGATTCGGCGTACATCCGGTCCGCCGGGCCGCCGCCCGCCTTTTCTACCGCATCCATCATTTCTTTTAAGCCGTTGGCAAGGCGGTATTCCATATTGGCTTTTCCCAAATTGAGGTCATATTTGATTTTGACAAAGCCCTTGTCCCGCCGGCTTTGGTAAGCGTCGTCTACAATGCGGATACATGTTTCTTTAGCGCCGGCTCTCCTCGCCTTATCCCGAAGAACGTCGGGAAGGTTTTTGCAAAAGATCCCCAAATCCGGGATAAATCCGAAGTATCGGGTCTTATTTTTTTGGATCAGTTTTAAATACCCCTCCGCCCAGTGGGAATTTAAGGAGAAGGGAGCATGGACCTCTAATCCGATCTTTACCTTTACCGATTCGGCGTATTCCAAGCTTCCCTCGATGACATCCATGGGGGTGGAGACCAGGGTGCGCAAAACAGGAAAGCCTAAAAGGGACGCGAGACGAAGATCCCGCTTCATCATGTTGATCTGTTCCCCCAAAGAGAGGGTCCGGTTATCGTAGATCCGGTTTTCCAAAAAAGCATCGTAACAGGAAGGAGTCAAGCCGTACTGTTTCAGCATAGAAAACCAGTTTTCCCGAAACGCCTCGTCTTCAATGGGCAAAGGAAAGCGTTTAATCATCTGCTCCGCAAGAAGCTCCACGCCGGTAGCGCCGGTTTTTGCCGTTTCCCGAAGGCAGCCTTCTAAATCCAGCTTTCCGTCGTAGTATTCGTCCTGGTAGCTGTATAACGATACGCTTCGTTGGATTTGCGCGCTCATAGGCTGTCTCCTTCCATAACGAAATCGGTCTCACAAACCGCCTGGAGCTCAAAAGGCATATAGGAAGGGGCGATGATCTGGACCGATCGGATATGATGGGCGCCCGGCGCGAGGCCGCCATTCTTTTTCACATAAACCGTCGCATATTCCCCAAATTCCCAACGGTAATCGGGGTCTACGACTGTTCTGGCTTCCTCTAAGGTAAACCGCTCTTTGTTGACCTCGATTTGGATATCCTTTCGATCGATCTTTTCGCCGTCGATCTCGATTTGGATATCCCTTAAAATGGAAAGGGTAAATCCCCGATAATACTGGGCTTTGAACTGGAAAGAAAATCCGGTAATCGTCTCGCCGCACCGGGTATTGAAAAACCCGTCGGGGCGGTAGATTTGTCTTCCGGCCATAAGACCCCTCCTTTTGCTTTTCATCTTTGATTTTATTGTAACAGATTTTCAAAAAAACGTCTTTGGCAATCTGACTAAACATGGCTTTTCTTTTTTGGCGCAGCAAAAAACGCCGCCAGCGGCGGCGTCTTTCATAAAGGCGAATTACGGATTGGAGATATCCTCTGGTGTTTTCAGTAAGAGCTTGATACCGATAATGGTAAGTACCATCAGCAAGATTGCGATGGGCAACGCGATCCACGCGCTTTGGATGAATCCGGCGATGAGGTAAGCAACAAAGGAGACCGCCGCCACCGTCGCCGCGTAGGGAAGCTGGGTGGATACGTGAGTCACATGGTCGCATTGGGCGCCCGCCGAAGACATGATAGTGGTATCGGAAATGGGGGAGCAATGGTCGCCGCATACCGCGCCCGCGAGGCAGGCGGAGATACCAATAATCATCAGCTCGTTGTCCGCGGGGAAGATATAAGTAACAATGGGGATCAAAATGCCAAAGGTTCCCCAGGAGGTTCCGGTAGAGAACGCTAAGAAGCAAGCGACGATAAAGATTACCGCGGGTAAGAAATTCCAAAGCCCTTTGGCGGCGTTAAACATAAAGTCCCCGACAAAGACGTCCGCGCCAAGAAGGCTAGTCATATTCTTCAAAGTTAAGGCGAAGGTCAAAATCAAAATGGCGGGAACCATGGCGATAAAGCCCTTGGGGACACAGGCCATGGTTTCTTTTAAGGTGAGAACCCGTCTGGCGATCATATAGATAATGGTAAAAATGACCGCAATGATACCGCCCCAGGAGAGACCCACCGACGCGTCGGTGTTGGCGAAGGAATCCACAAAGGAGACTCCGTCGAAAAAGCCGCCGGCGTAGATCATACCGATGATGCAGGCGGTAATTAAAACCAAAACCGGTAAGACCAGGTCGACCACCTTGCCGTTTTGCTTCATTTCCACTGTAGCGTCTTCGTTTTCCAGAGCGCCCAGATCTCCGTTGAGGCGGGCGTTCATTTCCTGAAGCTTCATCGGGCCATAATCCACCTTGGTAATGACCAATCCGATAATAAAGACCAACGTCAAAAGGGAGTAGAAGTTATAGGGAATCGCCCGAATGAACAGTTCCAAGCCGGAGTAAACCCCTTCGTCCACGATACCGGAGACTGCCGCGGCCCAAGAGGAAATGGGAGCGATCATACAAACCGGCGCCGCGGTAGCGTCGATTAAATAGGCAAGCTTCGCACGGGAGACGCGGTGGCCGTCGGTGACGGGGCGCATAACCGAGCCTACGGTTAAGCAGTTAAAGTAATCGTCTACAAAGATGAGCACGCCCAAAACAAAGGTGGCAAGAACGGCGCCGCTTCTCGTTTTAATGGTTTTTGCCGCCCAGCGTCCAAACGCGGCGGAACCGCCGGAGGCGTTAATGAGGGCGACAATGATTCCTAAAAGAACCAAGAACAGAAAGATACCCGCGTTCCAAGGATCGGAGATACTTGCGATAAAGCCGTCGCCCAATACCGAGTCCAGCGCTTGAATGGGGTGGAAATTGGTGTACAAAAGACCGCCCACAACAATTCCCACAAATAAAGACGAGTAAGCTTCTTTGGTAATAAGCGCCAATATAATGGCGATGACCGGCGGGAGCAGGGACCAGATGGTGGAGTAAAACATACTCGCCACTTCCTCGGTTTCCGCCGCGAAAGCTGTCGTCGCGCAGAGGCACACCGCCAAAAGGCTTACCGTCACGGCGACGAAAAACCGCTTTTTACTTGCCATGTTCATTCCTCCTAAGATGTGTGTTGTTTAGCTGAGAAACAGCCTGTAACGATTCGCCGGTGAGGCGAAAGGTTGTCCAATCGGAAAGGGGAGTTGCCCCCATGGAACGGTAAAAGGCGATAGAAGGCGCGTTCCAGTCAAGACATGCCCACTCTAACCGCCCGCCGTTTCGTTTTACCGTCTCGCCGGCAACCGCCTGGAGCAGGGCCTTTCCAAAGCCTTTTCCCCGCATTTTCGGCAAAACGAAAAGGTCCTCTAAATGGATTCCTTTTTTCCCTAAAAAGGTAGAGTAATTTTCAAAAAACAAGGCAAATCCTACCGGCTCGTCCTCGAACTCGCCAATAAGTACCTCCGCACCCTTTTCCTCAAAAAGAGAGCGGCGAATGTCATCCTCGGTGGCGGTCACTTCAGACAGCATCTTTTCATATTCCGCCAGAGACCGGATAAAGAATAAAATCAATGCCGAGTCGTCGGGGGTCGCTTTTCGAATTGTCAAAACGGGTTCCAACCAATCATTTCCTTTCTATACATACTTTTTTCATAATATATTCAGAATAATACCATAATCGACAAAGAAATTCAAGATAAAATGAAAAAAATCCAAAAGTTTGTTGAAAAACTTTTGGATTTTTCTACATTTGGACTTCAAACATTACCGGGAGTTTCTTCTTTCCTCTTCTTGTTTTCGAAACGCCTCCCGCTCTTTGGATAACTCCAGTAAAAGCGCGGCGGGGGAAAGGAATTTATTGTATTCGGTCAGCACCGCTTTGAGAGAGATTTTCGGAAGAGAAGGCTCTTTTAAGGCCAGCAAAACCCGATCCAGCTCTTTGGAGGAAAGAAAGCACAAAACCATCATGCTTTCGGTGAGAAGCGCGTCTGCCGTTTGCGGGATGGGAATTTCTTCGGCTAAACCCGCCAAGGTTCCCAAAGGGAGAGATTCCTGCTCCGGCGTTATCGTTTGCACCCGCACCTTCAGCGGAAGCAAAGCGGCGGAAATTTTTTCTGCGTTTTGAGGCTCCATATGGAAGATCAAAACTTTGCCCATGTTGGATTTCATATTTTTTGCTCCTTTTTTAACGGGATGTGGTCCAGATAATTTTTATATAAGCGCAAAGAAATGAGTAGGAAGATGGCGAAAATCACAGCGCACACATTGGCAAAAATAGCGACAAAGAAGGAAAAGAAGCTGCTGTAATAGCTTAAAAGGGAAGCGCCGGCAATCACAATGTAAATATTCAACAGCCGGGAAAGGGTATTTCCCTTCAAGTCGAACCGGCACTTGACTTCACTCTCCCTGATGGCTGATACAAAATAAGAAAGAGCAAGAACCTTAAACAGCACCGCAGCAACAAACAAGAGGAAAAGCAAAAGGGTTTCCTCGGGTAAGAAAAAGGCCGCCAAAGTATGGGCTCCATCGAAAAAGGCGTAAATCAGGGCGAACATTCCAGATTTCGAACCGGAAATGAAGCCCCTTTTGCGGGAAAAGGAACGAACACCGATAAAAAGGAAAATTCCGCCGAGGAAACCCAAAGAAAAGGGAACTTCTAAAAAAGAAAGCTCCGGAAGCATCAACAAAATACCTAAAAAAATCAACAGCATAATTCCTCCCAAACAATAAGATATTTAAAGTATACCACATTTTTCCCGAAAGCAGAAGGAAAAATTTTTGAGGCAGGAGTTACTCACGAAAGAGGTTGCGCGGATTGATAAAAAATGATATACTAAAAAAATAAGGGTAAAGGGGGGACGTTTTGTTGAACATTTTGCATTTAAAATACGCGGTGGAAATTGCCGAGACTCGTTCCATCAGCAAGGCGGCGGAGAATTTATATATGGGCCAGCCCAATTTGTCCCGGGCCATCAAAGAATTGGAGACGCATCTCGGAATTACGATTTTCAAAAGGACATCCCGAGGAATCACCGTTACCCCCGAAGGGGAAGAGTTTTTGCAGTATGCTAAAAAAATTGTTTCGGAAGTGAACGAGATCGAGGCGATTTATCGAGAAGGGAAAAAACCCAAGCAGAGGTTTTCCGCCTGTGTTCCCCGGGCCAGCTACATTTCCGCGGCTTTTGCCGCTTTCGCACGGCATATCTCCACTTCGGAGCCGGCGGAAATCTTTTATAAAGAGACCAATTCCATGCGGACGATAAAAAATGTTTCCGGCGGGGAATACAATTTGGGAATTCTCCGATACCAGATTACCTTTGAAAAATATTTTCGCTCTCTCTTTACGGAGAAAAATCTTGTAGCAGAGACGGTGACGGATTTTTCTTATCTCCTTTTGCTGTCGGAGAATCACCCTTTGGCGAAAAAGGAAACCATCGTTTCCGCGGATTTGGCGGGTTTTATCGAGATTTCTCACGGCGATCCCTACGTTCCTTCCCTTCCGATGATGGATGTAAAAAAGCAGGAGCTTTCCCGTCATGTAGATAAGCGGATTTTTGTGTTTGAGCGGGGAAGTCAGTTTGAGTTGCTGGAAAAGGTACCCGCCGCGTTTATGTGGGCGTCGCCGGTACCCAAGGCGCTTTGCGAAAAATACCATTTGGTCCAAAGACAATGTCAGGATAACGATAAGTTATATCGGGATGTGTTGGTGTACCGAAAGGGGTATCGGTTAACCGACTTGGACAACCAGTTTATTACGGATGTTTGCGAGGCAAAACGGCGGTATATCGAGAAAAGCCAGCCGGAAGAAGAGATGGAATAAAAAACCGCTTCGGTTTTCCGAAGCGGTTTTTGAAGTTTCAATTACGATTTTTGATCCGCACATCGTTTCCCATTTTCCTCCATTCGTTCCAGTAACCGAATCAGCATAAACCGTTCTTCGTCGGAAAGGCCGTCGGTGATGCGGTCGCACCATTTTTGAAGAAACGAATAAATAGTGGGAATAAATTTTTCCCCTTTTTCAGTAAGGAAAAGACGGTACTGTCGGCGGTCGTTTTCGTCCACCTCTCTGCGGATGTAGTCCAACTCCGCCAGCAGTTTCGCCCCCTTGGCGACGCTGCCTTTGTCTAATTTAAAATACTCGCAGAGGAAATCCTGGCTGGCGCCGGGGTTGTGGTGAAGACAAGTTAAATAAAGGTAGAGATTCCCTTTTAATCCATAGGGTTTTAACGCATCGGACATATATTGCTTCCGACGGCGATGAAGCAGGGAGATATAACGGGATAATTTTCGCTGAAAAGAAAAATCCTGTTCCATAAAAACCTCTCTATTCTTTTTTCGGTAATTGATTGTGTTCAATCATCAGCGCTCGGACCTGTTTTAATACCCGAATACCTAAAGGAAGACCCAAAGCCAGCGTTGCCAGGTCGGCGACTCCTTGCGCGGCCGCCAAGCCCATCACGCCGAAGGCGGTAGACAGGATCATAACCGAGGGAATAAAACAGATACCTTGACGGGAAATACTCAGTATCGCCGCGCCGGTAGCTTTACCCAGTCCGGCGTAGGTCATGTTGACGACAATGACGGCGGCGTGGATGGGCATAACCAGACATTGAATCTGGATGGAGAAGGCGCCAATGGAGATGGCTTCCGGATCCTGAGAGAAGATGGAAATGATCTGCGGCGCGAAGATGGCGGTAGGAATGCTTAAGATGGTGACGCCGATGCAGCCGGAAATCAGAGTGAACCAGAAGGATTTCCATACCCGATCGTACCGTTTCGCGCCCCAGTTGAAGCCGGCCACAGGCTGGTATCCTTGACCGAAGCCCATCAGCGCGGAACCGACGAACATCATAATCCGGTTTACAACGGAGATGGCCGCCAGGGCAACCACGCTAAATCCGGCGGCGACGTTATTGGTAATAACGCTCGCTAAGGTCATCAGTCCGGAACGCATTAAGGTGGGGAAGCCCATCTTGGTAATTTCCAAAGCGATGGTTTTAGTATAGCCGAAATCTTTGATGCTGATATGCAGTAAAGCATGTCCTTTCAGGTAAGGAGCCAGCAGTACAAAGAAGCTCACCAACTTGGAAACAGCGGTAGCGGCCGCCGCTCCGGCAACTTCCCAGTGGAAGGTAAAAATAAAAATCGGGTCTAAAATAATGTTTAAAAAGGCGCCGGACAGCATACCGAACATCGAAAAGGTGGAACTGCCTTCCGCCCGAAGGCATTGGTTCATAACGAACACGGCAGCCATAAAAGGAGCGGCGAAAAGCATATAACTGGCGTAATCGCTGGCGTAAGCGGCAACCGCTTCGTCTTTCGCTCCCAATATGTAGACCAATTCTTTCATAAAGATCAATCCCACGATCATCAGTACGACGCCGACGATCATCGCCGAGAAGAAAGCGGTGGAGAGAACTTTCGACGCCTCTTTGTCCCGCTTTGCGCCGAGAAGACGGGCGATGTAGCTGTTGGCACCGATTGCCAGAGCCGAACCGGCCATCTGGATAAAGCTAGTCAGGGAAGAGTTAATTCCCACAGCGCCTGTGGCGGCTTCCCCCAAAGAACTGACGAAAAAGGTATCCGCCATGTTGTAGAGGGACATAACCACCATACTGATCATTGTGGGAATGGCCATTTTCGGAATGAGCTTAGGGATAGAGTCGTTAAGCATCACATTCCGTCTGGCTTCATGCCGACTGTTTTTTGCTTCAGTTTCCAAATAGATCACTTCCGTTTTGAATTTTAGTTGCAAAATCAACAGTTTAGATTATAACAGTTTAATCTCTATCTGTCAAGAAATGGATTTCGAAATATTATAAGAAAGAAACGAATACGATTCTTAATTTTTATATATTTCGCCATAAAAAAGCCGCCGCCCGATGTTGGGCGGCGGAAAAACCTACAGGATCAGACAAACCAGGCCGTTGCAGCCTTCGTTTATAATCCGTTCCACAGTTTCTTTTAGTTTCATTCTCGCGTCGGAGGGCATACGGTACAATTTATTATGTAGGCCCTCATTGACCAGTTCATGGAGACTCTTACCAAAAATATTGGATTCCCAGATCTTTTTCGGATTTTCTTCAAACTCCTTAAGAAGGTACAAGATCAGCTCTTCCGATTGCTTTTCACTGCCGACGATGGGGCTGACCTCGGTTTCGATATCCGCCCGCATCATATGGATACTTGGGGCGCTGGCTTTTAGCTTAATGCCGTATTTGCCCCCTTGCTTTACGATTTCCGGTTCATCCAAAGTCAGCTCATCCATAGAAGGCATTACAATGCCGTAACCGGTGGCGTTGATTTCGTCCAAAGCGCCTTTGAGTTTGTCGTAGCGGCGTTTAATATCGGAAAGTTCGATCATACAAGGGAGGAGAGCCGCCTCGTTTTCGATGGAAAGGCCGGTGGCTTCTTCCAAGATGCGGTAGAAAAGGGTAGGATCCAAAGTCAAGGAAAGTTTGGCTAATCCTCTTCCCAGATCGATTTCATCCACACCGGTTTTCAGTATGGACGGGCAGTCGGAAAGGAAGGCGCCGATATTTCGGACTTCCCCGATCTTAACGATTTGATCGGCGGCGGATTTCATGGAGTCGAAAATTTCCCGTTTGACAGGATGTTCCTTGGGAAGGGAGATGACCCATTTGGGGAGGGCGACTTCGATCTCCTTTAACGGGAATTCATAAAGCACTTCCTTTAAGATTCCTTTGATTTCCTCTTCCCCCAAGTCCGCGCAGGAAACAGGGAGGACCCGTCTTTGGTATTTTTCTTCCATCTCCTTCGCCAGTTCTTTGGTTTCCTGGCTGTTCGGAAAGGCGCTGTTTAATAAAATGATGGTGGGCTTTTTGGTAGCGGACAGTTCGGAAAGAATGCGCTCTTCTGCTTCTTCGTACTCCTCTCTGGGAATGTCGGTGAAGCTTCCGTCGGTGGTGATGACCAATCCGATGGTGGAATGGTCGTTAATAACCTTTTCGGTTCCGATTTCCGCCGCCATATTAAAAGGAACTTCCTCTTCAAACCATGGGGTGATGACCATGCGGGGCTGGTTATTTTCAAAATACCCCAACGAGCTGGGAACAATGTATCCGACGCAGTCAATCAGCCGTACTTTCAGAGAGACGTTATCCTCTAATGTGATCCCTACGGCTTCTTCGGGAATAAATTTGGGTTCGGTGGTCATAATGGTGCGGCCGGCGGCAGATTGGGGAAGTTCATCCACCGTCCGTTCTTTCAGGTACTGATTTTCCATATGGGGAAAGACCAGCGTTTCCATAAACCGCTTGATGAAAGTACTTTTTCCGGTGCGGACAGGGCCGACAACGCCGATAAAGACGCTGCCGCCGGTTCGTCTCGCAATATCTTCGTAAATGTGAAGCTGTTCCAAAACAATTCCTCCTTTTTAATCTTCCACAATGGGGATCAGAAGGGTCATTCGCTCCGGGAGCGTTTCGTCGGTCAGCTCGTTTTCCTCGCGAATGGCGGAGGGGGAGGTGGAAAACCGTTTGGCGATTTCCCAAATGTCCTCGCCCTTTTCTCCTTTATAGAGCCGTAAGGCGACGTCGCTTTGCGGGCGTTCCTTTTCTCCGGTTACGGTGAGACCGGTTACCATGGTAACCTTCGGCACATCGCAAAGAATCCCGCTCAGGTGAATTTCCGGTTGAATTTCAATGCTTTCATCCCCTAAAAAGGTAAAAGTTAACGACCGGATCAGCAGTGCAGGAAGGAAGTAGGGATTGGAAGCGGTTTCATTTAACGAGATGGAAAAGGGGAGAAGGCGTTCGATAACGACAACGCTCCCGTTTTCATCTTTTCCGAAAATGGTTGCTGCGGCGGTAACCTGGTACGTAAGGGAAGCGTCATTTTTTTCTAACGAGCCATCCAAAAGCCGTAACGAAATGTCCTCAACACGGACGATATTTTGACCGCTGACGTCCGCTTTCAGTCTGGGGACGGAAACGGTGGAAATGGGAGCGACTACTTTTCGAAGGGAGAGGGTCTCGGTGACCGGCTCCAAAAGATAGCGGGTAGAAAAGCTGTCGGTTACGTAGAGAATCGAACGGCTTTGGAAGGCAAAAGCGGTCAAGCGGACGGAAAATTCCACAAAGAGGCCTTTTACCCGGTCTTTTTCCGTTTTTTCCTCTGTTGTGACCTTGGTCACTTCGCCCCGAATTTCCAAAAGGGTATCCTCGTTTGCGTCGGCAATATCCAAAATCTGGCTGACGGGGATGGAAAAATCCGCCTTTTCTATCGACTTACCATCTGTGCTCAGATAGCAAAGATGGTAAAGAATCTCTCCTTTTACAACGGCTTTCCCGTTTAGGATTTTTTGATCGGTAATCAGTAGCTGGGCACGGTAAAAAAGCGTCTCGCCGTAGGGAGAAAGGGAATCGGGGAAGATACAATCATCCGTTACCGAAAAATTCTTTTCCATAACGGGGAGAGGCTCGGAAAGGGTCAATGGCGTGGAACGAAGACGGATTCCGCTGCCGGAAGCGTCCGAAAGAGAGGAAAAAGTCTTTTTCACATCTACCTTGACCGTAAAACGGATTCCCCCCCGGATATCCAGACGTCTTGGCGTTACCGCTCTTGCGCCGATAAATTCCGTTTTTGCCTCAGCGGAAACGGTCTTTTCTTCCCCTCCCGGAAGATCAATGACCCTGGAAAAGGGAAGAGATTGACTTACTGTGCATAATACGCTGGGATCCTCCGAGAGATAGTAGACATAAATTTCGGCAAATCCGTCCAGATAGAGCTTGTCGCCGGAAATCTTTTTCTCGGTCAGCATAGGGGTCGCTTCGGTTTTTAAAATGGTTACCATATCCGGGCAGCGGTCGGGAAGGAGATAATCCAACTCTACCGGCTGTTCCGAAAAGAGATCGGATAAAGCTTCGTAATAAACGACGCTCTCCTTAATCAATTCTAATTCGGCCATAAGACACCGTTCCTTTCTTTTCCGACGAGCGGAGAGGTTTTACTTATCCTTATGTGAACGGCGGACAAAATATGCGCCTTGCTTTTTTGAAAAATACTTGGTATCATATTTTTAAGAGTAAAAGAAAGGAACGGTATCCATGGTAGGCGTCATTATTCCGGCGGCGGGCAGCTCCCAGCGGATGGGGAAAAATAAGCTGTTGCTGCCGTTTGGCGGAAAAACCGTCATCGAGCGGAGCGTAGCTCCCTTTTTAGAGATGGATGAAATCGGGGAAATTTTGATTGTCGTCTCGAAATCGGAAACAAAAATTCCGGCTTTGTTTCACCATCCCAAGGTTCGGGTGTTGACCCAGGGGGGAGAGACAAGGCAGGAAACGGTTTATCGCGGTTTGCAGGCGTTGTCGGAAGAATGTGACACCGTCTTAATTCATGACGGCGCCCGTCCTTTTATCGAGCAAGAGGAGATTGTCGCGGTGATTTGGGATGCGAAAGAGACGGGAGCGGCCGTTTTGGGGGTCAAGGCCAAGGATACGGTGAAAACGCTGTGTGACGGCTGGATCCAAAAGACGTTGGATCGAAACGAAATTTTTCTTGCTCAAACGCCCCAGGGGTTTGACCGTAAGCTCTTAGAGGAAGCGTTTTTAAAGACCAAAGGGCGCGTTTTTACCGATGAAGCGGGGATGGTGGAGGCCTTCGGGAAAAAGGTAAAAGCGGTTTTTGGAAAGAGCAGCAATTTAAAATTGACGACGCCGGAGGATCTCGCTTTGGCGAAGGGACTTTTGGAGGAACCGAAAATGAAAATCGGGCATGGATATGATGTGCACCGCTTAACGGAAGGGAGAAAGCTCATACTCGGCGGCGTAGAAATTCCCTTTTCTTTAGGACTTTTGGGCCATTCCGACGCCGATGTTTTGACCCATGCGGTAATCGACGCGATTTTCGGCGCGCTGGCGCTTGGGGATATTGGCGCCTTTTTCCCGGACACCGACGAAACATATCGGGGAATTTGCAGCTTAACGCTTCTTGAGGAAACGGCTGGGATCATGGAAAAGGAAGGCTACGTCCTCGGCAATTTGGACGTCACCGTCGCGGCTCAGGCGCCGAAGCTTCGCCCTTATATTGAAGCTATGCGGGAAAATCTCGCCAGGATTTTAAAAACGGATCAGAAAAATATCAGCGTTAAGGCGACCACCGAAGAGGGGCTTGGCGTCAGCGGCGGAAAGAAAGGAATTTCCGCGACGGCTGTTTGCCTTTTGTTCTTGAAAGAATCGCAGTAAATTTACAAAATTCCCCCTTTTTTTGTTGCAAAGCGGCGCGGATATTGGTACAATAAAATGAGGAGTGCGAAAGGAGGGAAGGCGTATGATTTTCGGTGTGGGATTTTTGGCGACCATCGGTCAGTGGTTTGACCGCTTCTTTGAAGAGATTAAATTGGTGGTTGCGGATTATTCCATTTTCCGCGACACTTTGGATATTGCCCTTCTTTCCTACATTATTTATAAAGGTATTTGTATCATTCGGGAAACTCGGGCCATTCAGTTAGTCAAGGGAATTGTGCTGATGGGCGGGCTGTACTTGGTGGTGTCCCTCTTGGAACTGACCGCCATGGGATGGCTCCTTCAACGGGTGTTTGAATTGGGAATTATCGCTGTTTTGGTAGTGTTTCAGCCCGAGCTTCGAAGCACGCTGGAACGGTTTGGACGACTTCGGGTTTTGCGCCTGGCCCCTTTTAACAACGACGGAGGAAGCGTTTGGAAACGGCCCATTGAGGTGATTGTTTCCGCGGCGGAGAAGCTTTCCGAGACGAAGACCGGCGCGCTGATCGTCATTGAGCGGGACATTAAGCTCGGAGATCAAATTCGCACCGGCGTGGTGTTGGACGCGGTAGTCAGCGAGGAACTGTTCGGCAATATTTTCTTTAAAAATTCTCCGCTCCATGACGGCGCGGTAATTATGAGGGACGGAAAGGTTTACGCCGCGTCCTGCTTTTTGCCGAAACCGAAGCAGGAAGAGGACATCGACAAAAATCTTGGCTCCCGCCACCGTGCGGCTTTGGGAATCAGTGAGGTTTCCGATTCGGTGACGGTGATTGTTAGTGAGGAGACGGGGGGAATCTCTCTTGCGGTAAACGGACGTTTGATCCGAAATCTGACGCCGCAAAAGCTGCAAAATTCTTTGACTTTGTATTTAATTCCCGCCGAGAAGGAATCCGAAAAAGAAAAACGTCAGATTTTCCGAAAGGGACGAAAGCATGGAAAGAAAGCCGAAAAAGATGAAATTTAGCTTTCAGAAGCTTTTTGATAATAATACGCTGGTTTTAATCATTTCGATCATTCTGGGGATCATCGTATGGTTTTTTATCTATGGAAGCCAGACCCCCAATTACAATACCATTATTTCGGATGTGCCGGTGACGGTGAATTATGAAAACTCCATGGCGCAGGATTTGGGGTTGGAGATCATAGGGGATCAGGTATTTTACGTAGACGTTACCGTCAACGGGAAAAAATCGAAGATCACCAAATTGACGGAGTCGGATTTTTCCGCTTCCGTTTCCCTCAACACGGTGAGCAAGGCGGGGACTTACACGCTGCCTGTTCAGGTGCTGCAAAATGTGAGCGACCCGGATTACAGTGTTGTTTCATGGAATTTAACAGAGGTTACCTTGCGGTTTGACCAGATCGTATCCAAAAGCTTCCCGTTAGAGGTAAGCGCTCCCAACCTGACCGCGGAAGACGGATATTTAATGGAAAGCGCGTACGCGGATGTGGATACGGTGGTTGTACAGGGACCTCAAAGCGACGTGGAGAAGATCAAGCGCTGTGTGGTGATGTTGGACGACGACGAGGTGCTTACCGATACGCTGATTACGACGGGGGCGGTTCAGTATCTGGACGAAAACGGCGCGATTATTGAGAGCGAGTATTTGCAGACGGAATATGCGGAAGCAACCATTACGGTTCCCATCTACAAGACGAAGCAGCTTCCCATTGAGGTGGAATTTATCAACGTTCCCAAAGGGTTCCCGGTGGATTCTCTCAACTATACTATGACTCGAAGCAGTATTTTGGTGGCGGCGCCGGGGGACACCGTAGACAATATTGAAAGCGTTTCCTTAGGTCCCATTGATTTTCGAACCATTGACATCGGAAGCGAGTTTGTTTTGGATGTGGTCTTGAACGCCGGTTTGAAAAACGTGGAGCAGGTTTACGAAGTCACGGTTACCTTCCCCACCTACGGGTTGACCACCGAAACCTTCTCGGTGAGCAATTTTATTTTGGAAAATCTTCCTTCCGGGTATCAGGCTTCGGTGCTGACCAACGCGTTGACCAACGTTAAAATCGTGGGCGAAAGCAGCGTCATGCGGGATTTGGAAAGCGAAGATTTAGTCGCGGCGGTAGATTTAAGCCAGATCGGCATCGGAAAGGGACGTTATAACGTTACCGTGAAGGTGTATGTGCAAAATCGTGTTCTCGCCTGGGCGGTAGGAGAGTACAAGGTCGATATTCAAATTACCGAAAACGAGGAGTAAAACACAGGGGGCTTGCCTCCTGCGTTTTTACTGTAACAGGAGGCAATATGCTCTTTATCGATAACATCAAATCCAAAATCGGAACGCCGGAAAAGGAAATTCTCGCCGCGGCGCTGAAACGGCTCCATCTTTCTTTATCCCGGGTCCAGGATATTTTCTTATATAAATCCTCAGTTGACGCCCGAAAAAAGGGGCATATCGTCTTGGTGAGCACGGTTGCGGTCCGGCTTAAAGATGATGAGAAAAAGTATATGGGGACGCCTTCGGTCCGTTTTCGAAAAGAATGTCCTTTGGTGATTGAAAAGGGAAAAGAACGGCCTTCTTCCCCCATTTATATTGCGGGCTTTGGACCGGCGGGGATGTTTTGCGCTTATTTTTTGGCCAGAGAAGGGTATCGTCCGATTGTTTTGGAACGGGGCGGAGACGTGGATCACAGAGTAGCCGCGGTGGAAGGATTTTTTAGCGGAGGGCCTTTGGATCCCGCGAGCAACATTCAGTTCGGCGAGGGCGGCGCCGGAACCTTTTCCGACGGCAAGCTCACCACGCGGATCAATGACCCGCTTTGTGAAGAGGTGTTAAAGCTTTTCGCCCGGTTTGGCGCGCCCAAAGAGACGCTGCAAAGAGGCAAACCCCATATAGGAACCGATCATCTTCGAAAGATCGTCAAAGGGATCCGTCAGGAAATCATTTCTCTTGGCGGAGAGGTTCGTTTTTTTTCCAAGCTGACGGATTTTGAAGAAACAGGAGGCTTTCTTCGGTCTATTGAGGTGAATGGAGAACGTTTTCCGGCTTCCGCGTTGGTTTTGGCGGTGGGGCACAGCGCCAGGGATACCTTTCGCATGCTGTATCAAAAGGGGATCCCCATGGAAAATAAGCCTTTTTCGGTAGGCGCCCGTATTGAGCAAAAGCAGTCGGTGATTGACGAAGGGCTTTACGGCGCGGAGGCGGGAAATCCCCTGCTTCCGCCGGGAGAATATCAGCTTTCCTATCGAAAGGGGAATCGAGGAGTTTATACTTTTTGCATGTGCCCCGGTGGGACAGTAGTGGCCGCCGCTTCGGAGGAAGGTACCGTAGTCACCAACGGTATGAGCGAATATCGAAGGGACAAGGAAAACGCCAACGCGGCGTTGGTGGTGTCGGTAGATCAAAACGATTTCGGAAACGGCGTTTTGGACGGCGTTGTGTTTCAAGAACAGTTAGAAAGACAGGCGTTTCATCTTGGCGGAGAAAATTACCGGGCTTGCGGGAGTGGTACATCGGTTTTCTTAGGGGAAGATAGAGAAGAAACGGTAACTCCTTCTTATCCTATGGGCGTTACCGAAATGGATTTATCAAAACTGTTTCCCGAGCCGGTTACAGAGATGATGAAAACGGGACTAAACGTGTTCCAGGGGAAACTTCCCGGTTTTTCCAAGGGGGCTTTCCTGACCGGCCCGGAGACCCGGACCTCTTCGCCGGTACGGATTTTGCGGAAGGATTCCCTTTGCTCTCCCGCTGTTTTCGGGCTTTATCCTTGCGGAGAAGGCGCCGGGTACGCGGGGGGAATTATGAGCGCGGCTGTGGATGGAATAAAAATTGCCTTACAGATTATGAAGCAATGGGCGCCCTTTGAATAGAGCCGCCGGAAAGGAGAATTATGCGTCGTTTCTTTGCTCTTTTTCTTACATTGCTATGTTTTTTTACTTCTTGCGGCAGCAGTGAAAATGATTTTACGTACGACTTATCTACTTCTCCTTTTAATTTGGATCCCCAATCGGCCTCGGATTCCTCTTCCTTACAGATCATAGCTTCTATTTTTGAGGGTCTCACCACAAAAAATCAAGATGGAGATATTGTGTTGTCGGCGGCGGAAAAATGTGTCGTTACCGATAGCGGACTCGTTTATCGGTTCCAGCTCCGAGACGACTTATTTTGGCAAAACGGAGAGAAGGTAACGGCGGAGGATTTTGTTTACGCATTTCGGCGGTTGTTGTCTCCGGAGACCCAAGCGCCTTTCGCTTCGGATTTCCTTTGTATTGAAAACGCGCAGGCCGTTTTGAACGGAACGGCCTCTGCTGACGCGTTAGGAGTGCTTGCCGAGGGGGAAAGTACGGTTTTATTTACTTTAACCGAGGAAAATGACGACTTCTTATCCCTTTTGGCCACCGCGGCCGCCATGCCATGTAACCGGAGCTTTTTTGAATCCACTCATGGCAAATACGGTCTTGAGGAAGATATGATTTTAGGAAACGGAGCCTTTTACGTTTCCATTTGGCGGGATGGGTATTTGCGAATCCGTAAGAGCAAAACCTATTTTAACGCGGAGTATGTTTCGGCCAGTTCTGTACTGTTTTCGTTTGCGGATCAAAATGACCAGGATCCAAAGGAGCGGTTTCTTTCCGAAACCACTTGCGCTTATTTGAGCCAGACGGACCTTTCTCTTTCCGAAGCCTATTCGGTGGAAAAAAAGGAAAATATTCTTTGCGGGATCGTTTTTTCCAAGACCGGTCTTTTTTCCGACCGGGATCTTCGCATGGCGTTAGGGTATGGCTGTGAACGGGAGCGGTTGGAGACTCTTTTGGGAGAAAGCGGAACCGTAGCTTACGGTGTGATTCCCGGCGGCGTTATGCATCAAAGAAATTCCTATCGTACGTTGACGGAAGAAGCGGTAACCCTTCCTTACGACGGGGATTTGGCCCTTTCGGCGTACCAAAGCTGGTTAAAGAACCATCCCGAGGGAATTTCTTCCCTTACCGTCATTATCGAAGAGGGAAGCGGAAGCGAAGTTTATTTTTCCGAGCTTTCCCAAAGCTGGCAAAGAGATCTCAGTTTATTCTTTACGGTAGAGGTGTTGTCCAAAAAGGATTTTGAGCGGCGGTTGGAGTCGGGAAATTACGATTGCGCCGTGCTTTCTTTTAGCGGAACGCAAAGCTCTCCCGCCGAGTATCTCCTTGACCTTTTTCCGTCGGATGGCAGTTATTTTACGCCTCCAGGGGAGTTTTATACGCTGATTGAGAGGGGAAAAGAAACGGGGGATTTGGGAAATTACCTTTTGGCAGAGCAATTGCTTGTAGACGAGGGAATTCTCCTTCCCCTTTATTACCGCTCTTCTTATTTTTATCAAAATCGGAAGGTAGACGGGTTGATTTACGATTTTGATACCAACATCATCGACTTCAAAGGCGGATTTTTCTCGTAAAATCAGTTCTTTTTGAAAAAATCCTTTACAATTGGGAAAACTTATGCTATACTGTTTTCGGTTACCGCATAGATGGTTTTGCGGATCTTGCCCCAACGGGGAAAACGCCTACCCTTAACGATCTTGCCGGTAAATAATGAGAAAGAGGTGTATGAACATGATGAGAAAAGAAGAAAAGACCAAGATTATTGAAGAGAACAAGCTTCATGACGGCGATACCGGTTCTCCAGAGGTTCAAATCGCGATTTTGACCCGTCGGATCAACGATTTGACGGAGCATTTGAAAGAGAACAAAAACGATCATCACAGCCGCCGCGGTTTGCTGAAGATGGTTGGTCGTCGCCGGAATCTGTTGAATTACCTGATTAAGACGGATATTGAACGGTACCGTGCCATTATCGCGAAATTGGGTATTCGTAAGTAATTTAGTTTGCATCCGTAAGGCAGATGGGCGACCGTCTGCCTTTTGGTGTAATCAGTTGGATTTTATTGTATCGGAGAAAGGTTTGGAATTTAGCATTAAATCGTACTCGTAAAGGATTTGCGGGCAGGATTTATTGATATAGTCCTCCTTTTTCCGCTAAAAAAAGGAGGAA
>CALXGT010000059.1 GCA_944387915.1 uncultured Clostridia bacterium | reverse complement strand
ATAAAAAATCGGGTTTAACAGTGGTGTTTCACTGTTAAACCCGACAGATTCCGGATCAGAGCCGGCGCCGTATCATTTCGGTTTTCGTCCGCAGCAAAATCACTCTTACTTTATTCATTACAGGGCGTAATAAAAAAGTAAAAGCTAAAGTAGAAAGCCGCGAACGCAAACGTATTCATACCGCCGAAACTCCTTTCGTTTTTGTTAAGCAAATTGTAGCACAGGTCATTTTCTTTGTCAATGAAGCAAACTGATAAAACGTAGTCCACCAAAAAGCCGGTTTTTTATCCAAAAGCGGAAATCTTGTTTCCAAAAAGAGACAAAACAGGAAGAGGGATATTCCTCTTCCTGTTTATAGAAAATGCAAAAAATCCAATTTTATACAATTTTTATTCCGCCACTGCTTCCTGTTTGGCTTGGTTGATTTGGTCGGCAAACTTTTCTTCGAATTTTTGGACCGATCGTTTCCAGCCACCGCAGAAATAGTAAACGCCGATCGCGGCGCAGCGCAAAAACGCGGCAATGAGCATCGCCCAAAACATTCCCAAATAATTGTCCGTCTGGACAGCTAAGAAGAAGGCCAGGGGGATTCGGGACAACGCGCCAAACTGAGCGGTAATCATGGGAACGACAGATTTTCCTGCGCCCCGCATCGCGTTTACCAAGCAGCGGTCGATGCCCAAAAATACGGTTTGGAACGCCATGATGGAAATTCCCTGAGAAGCAATGGCCTGGACGGCGGGAGCGTCGGTAAAAAGCTTCGGCAAAACGCCGCTGGCCAAAATTAGTCCGCCCCACATCAGGACACCCAATCCAACCAAAGAGAGAATACTTTGGTTGATTCCTTTTTTGACTCGATCCATTTTGAAGAGCGCCATGTTCTGTGCCACAAAGGTACAAAGAGCGGTGGATAGCGCCATAGCGGGAATATTGATGAAGTTATCGATGTTGTTTACCACGTTGTTGGCGGCGATAAAGTCGGAGCCAAAGCTGTTGGCATAAGCCTGGGTGCATAAAGCGGCAATTAAATTTCCTACATTTTGCACACCGGCGGGAAGACCGATAATGGCAATCTCCTTCGCTTCAAAGGGATCAATTTTCATCGTCTTAAAGTTTAACTTTACCCCGTAATCTCCCTTGTTGATCCGCCAGACAATACCTAAGCCGGAGATAAACTGGGCAATAGCGGTAGAGGACGCGACGCCAATAATTCCCAAATCTAAGATAAGTACGGATCCCAACGCCAGTAAAACATTTAGCGCCGAGCAAAAGCAAAGGAAGTAAAAGGGCCAGACCGAGTCGCCCATGCCTCGAAGCGCGCCGCTTCCCATGTTGTAGGCTAAGTTTCCGAAGGCGCCCACAAAGACTAAGATCAGGTACGCCAACGTATCGTCAAAGATTTCCTCCGGCGTTCCCAGCATTTTTAACAAAGGAGAGGAGATAAGCACACCGCCAATACTTAACAGAAGGCCAAAGCCTACCGTTAACACGGCGGTTGTGTTCAGCGCTTTTTGAAGTGCCTCTCGTCTCTGGGTGCCGGCTCGCTGGGCGATGACTACATTGGAACCGGTAGATAGCCCCATAAAAAACATGTTGATAATGTTGACCGCCGGTGTAGACGCGGAAACCGCGGCTAAGGCGTTACCACCCACAAACTGACCGACGATCACGGAATTCGCCACATTGTAAAGCTGGGTCACAAAGCTTCCCAGCAAAATCGGTAAAGAAAACAGCAACAGGTTTTTAAATAGTGGTCCTTCCACTAGCGCTGTTTTCGACATACCACCCTTTCGTCCCATAAATAACCCTCCAATTATGAATTAAACAAACTTTCATTATTTTACAACCATTAAAACATATTGTCAAGAATTAGTGGGGTTATTTGACTTAAAGATCACTTTTTATAAATAAATTTACTTTTTCTTCTCCTATATTTTGGTTACAATATACAAAATTAAATTCCCCTATCATTTTCATCCCTTCGACCTCAAAAATCGCCAAATCCTCTCTGCAAAGCGCAACCGGTTGATAGGCGAAGGTTATGGCGTTTTCTTTCGCTACCATTTCGGTAATAACGGAAAAGTTGCTGATGGAGACGACTCTCGAAAACGCTTCCAAGGAAAATCCCCTGTCGACTACGGCCTGCTCCAGCAAATTCCGGGTGCCGGATCCCTGTTCTCTGACAATCAAAGTTTCCTTGAAAATATCCGTCAAAGAGACTTCTTTTCCGGCAAAAGGATGATGGATGGAGCAAATACCTACAAAATTTTCCTTTTGAAACAGCCGGTAGCCATAGTGGCTCTTATCGAAAACCCCTTCGACTACGGCGAAATCCAGTTCGGAGTTTTCTAATTTTTGCAAGAGGGTCTCGGTGTTGTCAATCAACAGCCGCATATTGTGGTTTTTGTTTTCTAAAAAGCGGCGCACTACGGGAACCAAAACAAATTCCCCTATGGTTTTCGTGGCGCCTACGTTTAGAAAAACGCCGGATGGCTTTGAAAATTCCTCCTGCATGCTTCGGGTTTCGGCTATGACACTGTCCACATGCCGTTTTAAAATTTCCGCGTTTTTGGTTCGGGAAAGGGTTTTTCCGTTGTATTCAAACAGCTTCACATGATAGAGATTCTCCAGGTAATGAATGTGCTGAGTGACGCCGGGCTGGGTCATATTCAGCGCTTCGGCAGTCTTCCGGTAGTTCATTTTCTGATACAGCGTCAAAAAGGTATGGATTCGATAATCGAGCATAAGATACCTCATAAGATAAAATAATCAGGTATAAAATATGATAATTTGATATTATCATATTTTTTTGGTATAATCAAGGTGACAAAAAATAGAAAAAGGAGTCCTGCAAGATGAAAATCGTGATTGTCGGCGGCGTGGCGGCCGGTACCAAGGTCGCAGCCAAATTAAAACGCGAACGTTCGGATGATGAGATCATCATTTATGCCAAGGGGGAAAACATTTCTTACGCGGGATGCGGCCTTCCTTATTACATCGGCGGCACCATTCAAAGCGAGGATGCGCTTATCGTCAATACGCCGGAGAAATTTACCGGTTTGACCGGTGCGAAGGTACGGGTTTTAAGCGAGGTTTTGTCGGTGGATCCCTCGAAAAAAACCATTACCGTTTCCAGTAACGGCGTGGAGGAAGTCTCCTACGACGAGCTGATTTTGGCGGTAGGCGCAAATCCGGTGGTCCCCAAGGTGGAAGGGACCAGACTGGAAGGCGTATTTACCGTACGGACTCCTGAGGACGCCATTGGGATGAGAAAATATGTAGAGGAAAACCACTGTAGACAGGCGGTGGTTGTGGGCGCCGGCTTTATTGGCATGGAAGTGGCGGAAAACCTGATGTCCAAGGGGCTGAATGTAACCGTCATGGACATGGAAGATCAGATTCTCCCCAACGTTTTCGATGAGGAAATGGCCAATTATCTTCGCCGGGTTCTTCAAGGCAAAGGGATGCATATTGTCTTAAAAACGGCGCTCCAGCGCATCGGCGGCGAAGGAAGCGTTCAAAACGTTGTTACCAGCACCGGGACGGTGGAAACGGATCTGGTGGTACTGGCGGTGGGGATTCGTCCCGCTACCGACTTTCTCCAGGGCATCGGCTTAGATATGAAAAAAGGATGCATCGTTACCGATGCTTTCCAGCGGACCAATCTTCCTCATATCTACGCGGTGGGAGACTGCGCGTTGGTGAAAAACCGGCTTACCGGTAAAGGACAATGGTCGGCAATGGGTTCTACCGCTAATATCGCCGGAAGGATATTGGCGTTGAATCTCGGCGGGGAAGAAACCACCTATCCCGGATGTCTCGGCACCGGCGTTGTAAAGCTGTTTTCCGATTTGAATGCCGCGAGAACGGGACTTACCGAAAAGCAGGCGGCGGATGCGGGATTTGATCCCGTGACGGCGGTGGTCGTCAGCGACGATAAAGCCCATTATTATCCGGGCGCGTCCAGTTTTCTCACCAAGGTGATTGCCGACCGGGCGACCCATCGCCTTTTGGGAATGCAGGTCATCGGCGCCGGCGCGGTAGACAAGATGGCGGATATCGCTGTTACCGGTATTTCTTTCAACGCGAAGATCGAGGACTTTATTTCCATGGACTTTGCTTACGCTCCTCCCTTTTCTACGGCCATTTCCCCCTTTGCCGTGGCATGCAGCGTACTGAGCAATAAAATGGAAGGGAAGCTTTCTTCCTTTACGCCGGTGGAGTACGCAAACGGCGCCGCCAAAGAGTACCGTCTCATTGACGCCCATCCCGCGCCCACCATTCCCGGCGCCACTTGGATGGATCTTTCCAAAGTGGAAGAGGAAGCGAAAAAATATCAGAAGGACGAAAAGCTGCTGTTGGTCTGTGCCAGAGGGAAGAGAGGCTATCTGCTTCAGAATCGGCTTCGCGCTCTCGGATACGAGAATACCAAGGTGTTAGAGGGCGGCGCGACCTTTAACGTAGTGAAACCTTCGTTCCCTTCGGGAAGCAAGCTTCCCGCCGAGGAGATCAAACGGGTCAAGGGACTTGGATTTTTGCAGGATAAACGATTTGGCGACGTTTTTAACGCCAGAGTTATCACCCGAAACGGCAAGATCACCGCAGAGCAGCACCGCGCTATCGCGGAGGCGGCGGAACGGTTCGGAAGCGGGGAAGTGACCATGACGACCCGTCTCACCATGGAGATTCAAGGCGTGCCCTATGTCAATATTGATCCGCTGATGGAGTATTTGAAGGAAAACGGCCTGGAGACCGGCGGTACCGGTTCTCTGGTGCGCCCGGTGGTGTCCTGTAAGGGAACTACCTGCCAGTACGGATTGATCGATACCTTCGGTTTGAGCGAAAAGCTTCATGAGCGTTTCTATAAAGGGTACCACAGTGTGACCTTGCCTCATAAATTCAAGATCGCTGTGGGCGGCTGTCCCAATAACTGTGTCAAACCCAATTTGAATGACATTGGAATCGTGGGGCAGATGGTTCCCCAGTTCGACTTCTCCAAATGCCGCGGCTGCGCCAAGTGCCAGGTGGAAGCGGCTTGTCCCATCAAGGTAGCTACCGTGGAAGACAAGATGCTCAAGGTGGATATGGACGCATGTAATTCCTGCGGAAGATGCCGCGGAAAATGTCCTTTCGGCGTCACCGAGGAGTATGTCAACGGCTATCGGATCTACATCGGCGGAAGATGGGGCAAAAAGGTAGCCAACGGCCGTCCTCTTTCTAAAATTTTGACCAGTGAAGAGGAAGTCCTCGATTTGGTAGAGCGGGCGATTTTGTTCTTCCGGGACGAGGGAATTACCGGCGAGCGGTTTGCGGATACCATTGACCGGCTGGGATTCGATTATGTGGAGGACAAATTGCTCCACGGCACCATCGAGAAATCCTCGATTTTGGAGAAAACGGTAACCGGCGGGGCGACCTGTTAAGCTGTTTCCTATAAACACAAAAAGGATCTTCGTTTGCTCGAAGATCCTTTTTTCTTTACAGCAAACCGTATCGTTCAAAGGCGAGGTAGATCCCGTCCTGGTCCACGGGGGCGGTTACAAAATCGGCGATGGCTTTCACCGCGTCCTTTCCGTTCCCCATGGCGACGCCTACGCCCGCCAAAGCGATCATTTCCCGATCGTTTAGATCGTCTCCGAAGGCAAAGGTGTCTGTTTCGTCCGCATGATAATAATCGAGGACCCGTTTAATGCCCTCCGCCTTGGTGTGGCCGAACGGCGTCATTTCACAGCTGTTTTTCCCGCCCATTTTGGATACGTCGGTCTCTACCACCCGGAACCGTCCGTAGAATTTTTCTTCCATCTCCTTAGGGGTCAGGGGACAATCGACGATCCAGATTTTATTGATGTCGGAAAGATAAAGGTCATCCACGATGGCGTAAGGGGGAAATTCCAGCTTGCGAAAATCGTTGACCCCTTTGGGCGCCTCTTCTCCGGAGATTTTTTTCCGAAGCTCCCTTTGCCGGTTTTCCGAATAGGGGTTGGTGTAGGTGCCATGGTTTGCCTGCAAAAAGAAGGCGGCATTTTCCCCGATGAGAAAATCCAAAGCGTTTTTGAGATCCTCGTCGGGAATGGGATGATGGAGCAGCACCTTTTGGTCTGCTTCGATATGATTTCCCTCGGCGCAGACGATACCGGAAAAAGGAAGGGATGTAAGGGCTTTGGGAATGTCAAATAAGCTTCTTCCGGTGGCGATAAACAGCTTATGTCCCTTTTTTGCCGCCAAGGTCAGCGCTTTTTTGGCGGAATCGGGGATCTTTTGGCCAAAAGGAATTAAGGTACCGTCAATATCCAAAAAAATGTACTTTGTTTTTGTCATATTTTTCTTTCTCCCTTACTATTGTAGAAAGGTTTTTCTTTATTGTAACACAAAGAAAAAGGGGAGACAATCGCTCTTTTGCTTTTCGGGCGGTATAACAAAAGTTTTCTTGCGGGAATATACAGGAATTTTATAGTAGAAAATTTAATTTTTTACTTATTACACAAAAAAATTTTTCAAAAATTTCTCTTTTACCGAATTGTAATCAATTTGGATTCTGGTATAATTGTTTGTAGACAGTCTTATAGAACAAAGATAGACGAATGTCTGATCACACCATATTGTTTAGGAGGAAATGTTTATGGCAAGAAATTTTGTCTGCGGTCCCAATGACGCGGTAGTCCAGACCAAAGCCGGTAAACTCAGAGGCTTTATCCTGGACGGAATTTACACCTTCTACGGCATCAAATATGCTGATGCGAAGCGTTTCGAGCAGCCTGTTCCCGTACAGCCCTGGGAAGGGGTCAAAACGGCCTTGGCGTATGGATACGCTTCTCCCATGCTGCATCAGGACGTGCCTCACGGCAATGACCAGATGGTGCCCCATCGGTACTGGCCTATGGACGAAAATTGCCAGTATCTGAACGTTTGGACCCAGTCGGTTTGCGAAAACGCCAAGAAACCGGTTTTGGTATGGTTCCATGGCGGCGGATTTGCGGCGGGCTCCGGCATTGAGCAGGTCGCTTACGAAGGCGACGCTCTTTGCAAATACGGCGATGTGGTTGTAGTAACAGTAAACCATCGCCTGAACATTTTGGGCTATATGGATTTCTCCGCTTTCGGCGAGAAATATAAAAACTCCGGTAACGCGGGAAGCGCCGATTTGGTGGCTTCTCTTCAATGGATTAAAGACAACATCGCGGCATTCGGCGGCGATCCCGATAACGTAACCATTTTCGGCCAGTCCGGCGGCGGCGGAAAAGTATATACCCTGATGCAGATTCCCGCGGCGGACGGATTGTTCCAAAAGGGAATTATCCAATCCGGCGTCGGTGATTTTCCCGAGCCGAAAGTGACTTATGATGGTGGTAAAGCGATCGCTGCGGCGTTGCTTAAAGAGCTGGGCTACGGAGAGAACGAGTTTGAAAAACTGATTACCGTTCCTTATGTGGCATTGGCGGAAGCGTACAATAAAGTAGCTCCCGAAGTGACGAAGGCGGGCTTCTATGCCGGCGGAAGCGGACCTATCGCCAACGGCTGGTATGTGGGCGATCCCAGAAAAGTGGGCTTTACCGATCATGCGAAAACCATCCCCGTTATGGTGGGAACGGTTATGGCGGAAATGGGATTCGGACCCGGTGTGGAAAACAAATGGGCCCTCTCCGACGCGGAGCAAGAGGCCATGGTTGATGCGAAATACACCAATGCGGACGCGATCATCAAGGCGTTTCGGAAGGCGTTCCCCCGCAAAAACCTTACCGATGTTTTGTTCTACGACTCCTTTAGCCGTCCCGGCACCAAAGATTTTGTAAAGAAAAAAGGTGCCCATACCGAAGCGCCCACCTATAACTATCTGTTTACTTATGATTTCCCCTACGAAGGCGGCCATCCCGCGTGGCATTGCTCCGAGATCCCCTTTGTGTTCCACAATACGGCGAGAGTGCCCATTTGCAACCTTCCCGGCGTTTCCGATCGTCTGGAAGAGCAAATCAGCTCCTGCTGGGTAAACTTCGCTCGCTATGGCAACCCCAACCATCCCGGTATTCCCGAGTGGGCTCCTGCCACCAAGGATGAGATGCCCACCATGCTGTTTGACGAGGTTTGCGAAGTAAAGGTCGATGTGGACGATGAGCTGATCGAAGCGCTGAAGAACGCCACCATCAAAGAGGTTGGCGACAGCGGCCATATGCTGCACTAATTAACGATTTGTCAGGAGGAAAGAATCATGGCTAAACTTTTTACCTGTTCTCATACAGAACCCATCGTTCAGACCAAAGCCGGTAAGATCAGAGGCTTTGTGGTGGACGGTACCTATACCTTCCATGGAATCAAATACGCGGACGCCAAACGTTTCCAGATGCCCACCGAGGTGGAGCCTTGGGAAGGCATCAAAAACGCGATGGGTTACGGCTATGTCTGCCCTATGCTCAATCAGGATTCTCCGTCTAACGAGCTGATGGTTCCGCACCGTTACTGGCCGATGGACGAAAACTGCCAGTACCTCAATATCTGGACCCAGTCTCTTTGCAAGGACGCCAAGAAACCGGTTTTAGTGTGGTTCCATGGCGGCGGATTCTCGGCGGGCTCTTCCATTGAGCAGGTCGCTTATGAAGGCGACAATATGAGCCGCAAAGGCGATGTGGTGGTTGTGACCGTGAACCATCGTCTTAACATTTTAGGTTATATGGACCTTTCTCCCTTCGGCGAGAAATATAAAAACTCCGCCAACGCCGGTAACGGCGATATGGTAGCGGCGTTGAAATGGGTACACGACAACATCGCGGCATTCGGCGGCGATCCCGATAATGTAACCATCTTCGGCCAGTCCGGCGGCGGTATGAAGGTGACCTGCCTGCTCCAGACTCCTGCGGCGGACGGATTGTTCCATCGCGGTATCGTCCAGAGCGGTGAAGCGGATATCCTCAAAGAGCCTGAGGGCGACGGAACGATGATCGTAAACGCTATGCTTAAAGAGCTGGGTTACGAGGAAGGCGACGTCGAGAAGTTAGAGACGGTCGCTTACTGGAAGATGGCGGAAGCCTATAAGAAGGTAAGCCCCGAACTCGCGGCCAAAGGTTATTATATCGGCAACCATCCTATGGCGGATGATTTCTATATGGGCGCTCCCAGAAAAGTGGGCTTTACCGAGCATGCCAAGACGGTTCCCGTCATGATCGGTTCGGTCATGTGCGAATTTGCCTTTGGTCCTTTGGTGGAAAACCGCTTCGAGATGAGCGAAGACGAGATCCTCGCTTTGCTGAAGAATCATTTCGGCGAGAGAGCCGGAGAGCTTGCGGAGCTTTATAAGAAAGCGTATCCCGGAAAGAATCTGACCTACGCGATGTCTTTGGACAATGTCTTCCGGATTCCCTCCCAGCAGTACATCGAGGAGCGGACCAAGACTTGCTCGGCGCCGACTTATTCCTATATCTTTGCTTATCAGTTCCCCATCGACGGCGGCCGTCCTGCGTGGCACTGCTCCGAGATCCCCTTCGTATTCTACAACGCGGAGCGGGTCGCGGTTTGCAACGAGACCGGCGTTACCGATGAGTTACAGGATCAAATCTTCGGCGCGTGGATCAACTTTGCCCGTTCCGGCAATCCCAGCCATTGCGGCCTTCCCACTTGGGATGCCTGCAAACCTGGCGACGAAGTGACCATGATTTTCGACAAGAAGTGCGAAGCGAGACATAACTTCGACCATGAGCTGATGAAGCTTTATCATGAGATTGCCCCTGCCTTTACCTTTGGAAGCGGCAAGGTAGAACACTAAATAAAAGAAAAAAGCGGAGCCAAAGGCTCCGCTTTTTTGCTTTTCGATTCAAACCGGAAAACAACTTATTTATGATACAGCTTTTCCGTCTGATACACCGCTTCACAGGTCACATCCACCGAAAGACGCTTGAAGGTATCTTCGTCCTGAGAGGAGATGATGACCGAGGAATGGACCTGACAGCCTTTGAGCTTATCCAACTGCGCCAACGCCGTTTTGGCGTTTGGATCTTGGGCGGCGCAAATCGCCAAGGCGATGAGTACTTCGTCAATATGAAGCCTGGGATTTTGGCTTCCCAGATGATTGACCTTTAAATCGCCTAACGGTTCAATGACATAGGGGGAAATCAAATCTACCTTGTCGTCGATCCCGCCTAACACCTTTAACGCGTTTAACAGCATAGCGGACAGGGCGCCGAGCAGGGAAGAGGTTTTCCCCGTGACAATCCTTCCGTCGTTTAATTCGATCGCCGCCGCCGGTTCGCCGGTTTCCTTCGCGATGTGGAGAGCGGCTTTGACGCAGGCGCGCTCGGTAGGGGAAATACCGGAGGCGTTCATCAAAAGCTCCAATTTTTTCCCTTCGGCGCCGTCGGACATCCCTTTTTTCTCCGCGGCCAGCGCTTTGTAGTAACGGCGGATGATCTCCTGGCGGGAGGCTTCCTTGACCGCTTCGTCGTCGTAGATACAATACCCCGCCATATTGACGCCCATATCAGTGGGAGAATGGTAGATGGAACTGCCGTTGATTCGTTTTAAGATCGCCGAAAGGACCGGAAAAATCTCGATGTCCCGGTTGTAGTTGACGGTGATCTGATTATAGGCCTCCAGATGGAACGGGTCGATCATATTGACGTCGTCCAAATCGGCGGTAGCCGCTTCGTATGCCAGATTCACCGGGTGCTTCAAGGGAAGGTTCCAGATAGGGAAAGTTTCGAATTTCGCGTAACCCGAAGAGATGCCCCGTTTATTGTCGTGATACATCTGGCTTAAACAGGTCGCCATCTTTCCGCTTCCGGGACCCGGCGCCGTAATGACGATGAGGGAGCGGGAAGTCTTGATGTAATCGTTTCGTCCCAGTCCGTCCTCGCTTACGATCTTTTCGATGTCCGAAGGATACCCTTCAATGGGATAATGCCGGTAAACCGGGATCCCCAAGGATTCCAGCCGTTTTTGGAAGGCGTCGGCGGAGGCTTGTCCATTGTAACGGGTCATCACCACGCTTCCCACATACAAATCGAAGCTTCGAAATGCGTCGATGAGGCGGAGCACGTCCAAATCATAGGTGATCCCCAGATCTCCCCGAATTTTATTCTTTTCAATATCCGCCGCGTTAATGGCAATGACGATTTCCGCTTCGTCCTTCAGTTCGGAAAGCATGCGGATTTTACTATCCGGTTCGAATCCGGGAAGCACTCGGGATGCATGATAATCGTCAAACAGCTTCCCACCGAATTCCAGATACAGCTTTCCGCCAAACTCTCCGATCCGTTTTTTGATCTGCTCCGATTGGAGCGCAATGTATTTTTTATTATCAAAACCAGGCATTTTCATCAAAACCCCTCCAAATTCTCCTATCTATTGTACATGAAAATAGGGGTAAAATGCAACATAAAATCGGATTTTTTGAAATAATTTGTTCACGAAAAAGGAGAAGGAAAAAATATTTTTTCCCAAAGCAAAATATAATACTTTCTGCATAAAAATATTTGACATAATATTTTATAATAAGATATAATTGACTTGATGCTACTTACATAGGAGGAAAATATGAAGATTGCGGCATTTTATGAGAATATTTTAGAGGGGCGGCTTGATTTGGGGATTTCTGAAGAGGAAGCGCTGAAGCAGGCCTGTGAAGCAGGGATGGAGAGAATCTATATCGGGTATCCGAATTTGCATGCGCAAGAGGAAACGCTTCTTCCCCTTTTTGCCCGCCTCGGTATCGAAGTGGAAGGACTCCATGCCTTTTTTGATTTTGGGATGAAGCCGGAGGACGAAGGTTACCGAGACGTAATTGATCCCGCAAAGAAAGCGGGCGCAAGAAATGTTTTGCTGGTTCCCGGTATGATTCGAAAGGAAAACGCCCTTTCTTTTGAGGCGCAGAGAGAACATATGGCAAAAGCGATGGAAAAAGCGGTAGCTTACGGGAAAAAGCAGGGCATTGATGTAGGCATGGAAGATTTTGACGGAAAAGCCGCTCCTTTTTCTTCCATTGACGGATTAAAATGGTTTTTAGACAGGATCCCGGGACTTAGCTGTTGCTTTGACACCGGAAATTTTGTAGTTTACGAAGAGGACGCTCTTTTGGCTTTTGAGACATTTCAAGAAAAGATTACGGTGGTTCATATTAAGGACCGGGCTGCTTCTCCCCTTCATCCCGACGATCGTCCTTTTGTCACCGAAAAGGGGACGTCGCTATACCCCGCTCCGGCGGGACAGGGGATGATGCCGATTTTGGAAATCATCAAGAGGTTGGACAAAAAGGGATTTTCCGGGACGTTGGTAGCGGAGCTTTACGGTTGTAGGCCGAAATATATGTTGGAAGGGATTTTGGATTCGGTGCGGTGGCTGAAAAAAGCGATACAATAACGGATCCCCCAGCGGATTTACCGCTGGGGGTCGAAAAGATTAGAATCGTTATCCCTCGGGCGTTTCTTCTTCCATTTCTTTCAAATGGGGCGGGAAAAATTCGTTGACCGGGAATTTGATTTTTTTGAACAGCTCGCAGGGATCGTCGGTAAAGCCGCAGCCTTCCTCTTTGTCGGGGATACTGAAATCGTAGACCGGAATCATCATCTGGACCTCCCGCTCTAACTGGACGATGGAGAAGATACCAAGGCTAATGTAAACGGTCTTGCCGCAGGGGCAAAGAGAGATGGGTTCATCAAAGTATTTCTCCAAGCCATGGAACAGGGAAGGCGTGTCGCAGTCGTCGGGCAGAGGGCTGTCGCACAGGCGAATTCCTAAGCAAACCGGTTCCGCGACGTGAATCCGTGCCGTGGGTTTTGCGCTGCCGCAGTCATCGGGGCAGCTGCAAGAACGGAAGGATTTGACATTGCCTTCCGAGCCGTAGAGAATTACTTTCTTGCTGTAGGAAGCAATTCCCCGGCAGCTTAAGGGAGGCGTAAAAGGCGAAGGGGTAGTCTCTACCGTAATGAGAAAGCAGAAGGTCATATCCACCGAGTAAAAGCCCCGGTTAAAAGGAACGCTCTCTACATCGAGAGATACGTTAAGTACTTCCGCTTTCCGGCAGCGCAGGGAGTTGGCGTTGTCGATGATCTGGCTGGCGCTGGCCGGGAAATAGACCCGCAGGTCCTCAAGGCAGTCCTTGCTGCTGCAGCTGTCGTAAATGCGTCCGGTGTTGATGCAGACGGCTTCCTTAAAGCCGGAACCACCGAAATTATAATTGTCGGTCATATTGGAACCTCCTTTAACGTTTCCCGCTTTTAAGCGGTCTTGCTATAGTTTATGGCGAAGAGAGGAAATAGGTGCGGGTTTTTTAAAAAAAGAGAGGATTTTTTCCATTTTTTCCTTTCATCTCCATAAGAAAAGGCGGACTTCTTTTCAAATCAGAGTATTGGCGGGTGTCGCAAAAAAGAATTTTTACGATATTTTCGCCGGCGATTGTCCCTTTTTAACGGTTGTGCTACAAAAAACAAAGGAGGAAGAGTATGGATAGAAACGGATCCCTTCCCAAAGCAGCACAGTACCCCTTAAACCGACTTGCGATTCCGGTATTTTGCGAGTTATTTTTACAGCTTTTAATCGGAAACCTAGATCAAATTATGATTAGCCGCTGTTCGCCCGAGGCGGTGGCGGCGGTAGGAAACGTTAACCAAATTCTCGCTTTGACCACAACTGTGTTTTCTGCTTTTTCGGCGGCGGCAATGGTCATGATTTCAAGGTATCGGGGAAGCGGCGACGAAGAGTCGGAGGAAACGGCCTACCCGTTGACCTTTTTGGTTTCCGTCGTTTTCGGGGGGATGCTGAGCGCCTTTTTCCTTTTCTTTGGGGAGTCCTTGCTTCTTTGGATGGGCGCCGGCTTAAAAGTGGCGGAAGCGGGACGCTCTTACTTTGCCTTAGTGGGAGGCACCGTCTTTTTACAGGCGTTGTTTTTCCTTTTCTCCGCCTTTTTAAAAAGTGATATCAGGATGAAAGAGGTAATGATTCTTTCCATCGGTATGAATATATTAAATACGGTGTTCAACTTCCTTTTCATCCACGGGAATTTTGGATTTCCCGCTTTGGGAGTAACCGGAGCGGCGATTGGTACCGTGATTAGCCGGGCTTTGGGGCTTTTTGGAATCATTTGGCTTTTTGTCCGGATAAAACGCCTTCCCTTTTCTTTTTTGCGGCTTCGGCCGTTCCCAACAAGGGTCATTAAGGACTTTTTCATTCTCGGCATCCCGCCTACCTTGGAAACTTTCTCTTACAATTTGACCCAGGTTGTGATTATGTCTATGGTAAACGGATTCGGCGTTGTGGCGGTGAATGCCCGAATTTACGTTTCGCTGCTGACGAGGCTTCCTTATCTGTATACCAAGGGACTGGGCCAGGCATCCCAGGTTTACGTAGGCAGAGCGATTGGCGCCGGGGAGTTAGGCGAGGCGAAACGGTTGATGAATCGGGCGATGGGGACCGCTTTTTTGGTTTCCATGGTACTTTCGGTGACGCTGTTTTTGTGTTCTGATCCGCTGCTTAGATTGTTTACCTCGGATGAAGCCATTTTGCGTTTGGGGAAGACCCTTTTGTTTATCGATATGTTTGTCCAGCTGGGAAGGTCCTTTAATCTTCTTTTGATCGGCGCCCTACAGGCAGCAAAGGATACCGTTGTCCCGGTGGCGATGGTGATAGCGGCGGGCTGGCTTTGCTCGGTGGCTGGCGGGTATCTTTTCGGCGTCGTTTTAAAATGGGGGCTTGTGGGGATCTGGTGCGCTTTGATTTTGGATGAAAACGTTCGGGGACTGCTTTGCCTTTGGCGTTGGAAAAAGGGAATTTGGGAAAGAAAACTTCCTCTGGTTGCCGGAAGCGAAAGGGTATGATACAATAAGGAAAATGAAACAGTAAGGAGTCGAAGATATGAAAGCGATTGTATTAGCGGCAGGAAAAGGAAAACGCCTTTTTTCAGAGACTTTTTCCTCGCCGAAGGTGCTTCGAGAGATGCTTGGAAAGCCCCTTTTGGGCTATGTGACCGACGCGCTTTCCTTTTTGCCGAAAGAGGATGTGGTCTTGGTGGTAGGATATCGAAAGGAACAGGTCATCGAGGCGTTTCCCCAGTACCCTTATGCCGTACAGGAAGAGCAGTTGGGAACGGGCCACGCCGTTCTTTGCGCGCAGCCTCTTTTTTCCCAGTATGACGGGCCGGTTTTGGTGTGCTGCGGGGATATGCCGTTAGTAAGGGAAGAGAGCTATCGAAATTTGATCGAGACGCATGTCCGGGAGAAAAACGATTGTACCGTATTTACCGGTATTTCCCACAGGGAAACCTCTTTTGGCCGGATCCTTCGGGATGAATCGGGAAACTTTTCCCGCGTTGTGGAGTATAAGGATTGTACCGAAGAGGAAAAGAAGATCCAAGAACTCAATGTGGGCATTTATGTTTTCTCGTCGAGATTTTTGTTTACCGCTTTAAAGGAAATTAAAAACGAAAATGCCCAAAAGGAATATTATCTTACCGACGTACCGCCGATTATTCAGCAAAAGGGCGGAAAAATCGGGACCTACACCACCCTGGACGACGAGGAAATTTTAGGCGTCAATACAATAGAGGATTTGAAAATCTGCGAAGAGGCTTATCAAAGGAGACAAGAATCATGAGCGAAAAGCTGTTAAAAGAAAACCGGTACTATAAGGCATGGGACTTGGGAGAGGGGGTCCTTCGAATCCACGGTTCGGCGGGAGAGCTTTGTTTTCTCGTAAAAGGAACGGAGAAAGCCCTTTTGATTGATACCACATCCGGCTTCGGAAGCTTAAAGGCGTTCCTTTCCGATCTATATACGACGCCCCTTACAGTAGTGAATACCCATGGCCATTTAGACCATATCGGCGCCGATTTTGAGTTCGACGAGGTGTATCTCCATCCCGCGGACAGGGAATTGTTTTTAAACCATAGCTCCGTTCAGGACCGCATGGGATTTGTAGCGGCGGCCAATCCTTCGTTAGAGGAAATGATCCCGGCGCGGGAGATCCGGCTCATTCCGTTGGAAGAGGGCATGACGTTTGATTTGGGAAACCGGCGCTTTCGAACGGTAACCGCTCCCGGCCACACCAGAGGCTCGTGCTGCTTTTTCGATGAGGAGAACGGAGATTTTTTTGCGGGCGACGCCTGTAACAGCAATACCCTTTTGCTTCTTCCCGACTCCACCACTATCGCCGAGTACCATAAGACGATGAAAAAGCTAAAGGAGCTGGAGCCGAAAATCAAACGGTTTTATACATTCCATGGCTTTTCGCCGGTGGATCCTTCGGCGATTACCGACAACCTTCTTTGCTGTGAGGATATCTTAGCGGGAAAAGACGATCATATCGAGGTAGAAATTATGGGGAGAAAGGGTATTTTAGCGAAGGAACGAGACGGTATGCAGCGAAAAGACGGCCGTTTTTCCAACATTGTTTATTCCCCCGATAGGATTCGGTAATAAAAAAGAGGTCCGAAAAACGGACCTCTTTTTTTCTGCTTTTTGTAAAATGGGGTAAGTTTCTTAAGAAGCGCTTTCTCCCAAGGCAGTACGTTCATCGAGAATCAAAATTTCGTCTGCCAAAGATTCGGCTTCCTTTTCGTCATGGGTGATAAAAATAATCGTTTTTTTGGGGGTCAGGTTTCGGAAAAGCGCCATGGCCTGCTCTTTGGTTTCCGGATCCAGCCCTTTAAACGGTTCATCCAACAAGAAGATCTCTCCGTCATAATTTAGCGCGCGCGCCATAGCAACCCGGCGCCGCATTCCCCCGGAGAGGGCCGAAGGGAGAGAATTCTCCTCTTCCTTTAGTCCCAAAAGCGCCAGATAATCCTTAGGTCCTTCTCCGGCAACGATGGCGTTTTCTTTTGCCGTTAAGAAGGGAAAAAGGCGGTCTTCCTGGAAGAGGACGGAGATTTTTTTCCCTTCCAAGCCGGATATGGTTCCTTCGTCGGGTTTCATTAACCCTAACAAAAGGGAAAATAACGTAGTTTTCCCAATGCCCGAGGGACCCATAACAGCGGTGATTTTTCCTTCTGTGAAGGTGCAGGAAAAATTGTGCAGCACCTTTTTTTCGTCGTAGCTTTTACTGATATGGTTTAATGTAATCATATGTATTTCCTATCGGATTCTTTTTATAGCGAGGCGGATCATTTTTTCAATGAAAAGGCTAAGTAAAATGATGACCGTCGTCCATGCGAATACATCCAATGTTTCTAAGTAAATTTTCGATTCGTAAAGACGCGTTCCAATGGCGTACTTGGGCAAGGCAAAAATTTCCCCGGTGATTCCCGCTTTCCAGCCAAAACCAATGGCTGTGGAGAGACCGGTGAGCAAAAATGGCTTAATTGCCGGATAATAGACGAGGCGAAGGGTTTTCCCTACGGAAAAATGGTAGACCTTCGCCACTTCCAAGAGCTTTTTATCGGCATTTTCAATACCTTCCCGAACGCCGCCGTAAATTAAGGGGAACACCATCAAAAAGGAGATAAATACCGCGAGGTTGTAGGATTTGATCCAAACCAACGCCAAAATGACAAAGGAAGTAACCGGAGCGGTTTTGGTGATAATAATTACCGGGGAAAGAAGGGCGGAAAACGGGGGGAATAAAGCGCCAAGAGCGGCGCAGAAAACACCCAAAACGACGCCGAGAATGTATCCTTCTAAAATCCTTAGCAAACTGTTTAAAACGGAAAGCCAAAATTCCCCTACAAAAAGCAGCTCACCGATCCTTCGGATCACCGCGAAGGGAGAAGCAATTAAAAGATCACTGTCCAAAAAAAGGCAGAGCACCTGCCACGCTGCAATCCAAAACAGCGCGACAAGTGTTCTAACGATGATCTTCTTTTTTCTATTTTTGGTAGAAGAAGTCGTCATCGGGGATGGAACCTCCTATCGATTGGGGGTTAATGGTCAAAAGCACTTCCAAAAACGCGGTGATGTCCGTTTTCATTTCCTCACCATCGATATAGGTAATGTTGCAGTAAGGAATGGCTTTCTCCGCTACTGCCGCCGCGATGATATCGTATTTTTCGGAAAGGGCAGCCGCATCCGCCGGGTTTTCGTTGGTGTAGGTGGTGGAGAGGGCGTATTCGTAAAGGAACGCGTCAATCGCGTCGGGATTTGCTTCAATATAATCCTTTCTCGCAATGATGGCGCCCATGGTGAGTTTGCTCTCGGTAAGCCGTTCCCACTCCGCGCTCAGATCCAAAGCGATTTTGATGTCCGGGTTTTGGGTGGTAGCAGTGGTGACAAAGGGCTGGGGCAAAACGGCGACGCCGGATTCCTGCGCAGCCAAGGCGCTCACCGCTTCGGCGTGCTCGGATTTATATTCTACCGTTACATCTTCCCCTACCGTCAATCCCGCTTCGGCGAGAAGGTATTCCAAAACGTACTGAGAGGTGGAGTTTTGACCGCTGGAAATGATGTTCATGCCTCTGAGCTGATCCATAGAGGTGATCTCCGCGTTTTTGGTCACCAGGTATAAAACGCCCAGGGTGTTCACCGCCAGCATTTGGACTCCGCCGTCAGTTTTATGGTACAAAGTGGAAGCTAAGTTCGAAGGGACCGCCGCCACATCCAGCTCGCCGGTAGCGATCTTGGAGACGATCTCGTCGGGCTGGCCAACAATCGTAAAGTTATAGTCGACTAAAGAGGTCCCGTCTTCGTCCTTTTTCATCAGTTCCAGCGCGCCCAGACCGGTAGGCCCTTTCAGCACGGCAATATTCATGGTCGCGTCGGTTTTTTCGGGAACGGAAGCTTCCTCCGAAGAGGAAGAATCATCCTCTGCCGTGACGGAGCTTTCCTCTGTGCTGCTCTGCGAGGAGCTGGAGTTTTGGGAACTTTGGCCGTCGTCGCTACAGGATACCATCATGGTGACTGCCATCAGCGACGCCAACAAAACAGATAATACTTTCTTCATTCTACTTCCTCATTTCTTTCGATGGGTTTAAGATCCACTTTTTGGGGGTTTCCTTTCGGATCCATCCGCTCTCCTCCAAAGCGTCCGCCGCTCGGTAGAGGGAAGCTCTCCCAATTCCCAAAAGCGCCGCCAATCTTGCCATGGAAGGGATGGAAACGGTAAAAACGCCGTTTTCTTCTTTTCCTTCGTGGCGAAGAAAGACGAGGAGCTTTTGCTCGGCGGTACTGGCGGAAAACAAATCGATCTTCCGGTTTAAAAAACGAATCCGATCCGTTAAGAATCCAATATAGTTTCGAAACAAATCGGGGTTTTCCGTTAAAATTTTGGCCAGCGCCTCTTCCTCAATCAAAAGAACTTCGCTTTTTTTCGCGGCGAAAATGTCGGTGACATGGGAGCAGTTTTCACAAAAGAGAGTAGAAACTCCAAACAGGCCCCCCGGCGTCAGCCGATTTAGCAAAGCGCCGTTTTGATTTTTTACGAAAAGTTCCCCCGTCAGTAGAATACCCAATTTTCCCCGATACTCGGAAAGGGGCGTTCCTTTGGAAAAGGAAAAAATTTGTCCCTGGCCGAGAAGAAGGGAAAAGGAGGTTTCGGGGTGGGCTTTTGAAAGGAGAGGGCAGTGACTTATTGCCTCTTCAAACGGAAAATAATCTTCGTTTCCCATAAACGCCTCCAAAAACTGTTTCATATGAGACAGTTTCACTATAACACTTTTTTCCCGTTTGTCAAGGGTCTAATCTTCTTTTTTGACGCATAGGATGAAAGTGACCAAAAAAGGAGGACGTTATGCGGAAAAAAATTCGAAGGAGCTTTTCTTTTCGCCTCCCAGGAAAAGAAAAAATCCGTTTTTTAAGCTATGGGGCTGCATTACTGCTGTCCTTTTCTTTGCTGGGAGATTTGGCGGTATTTTTCGGAAGCGTATCCCTGCCGGAAGGAGGGACAAGGCTTTTAAACGAGGCGGCGGAACTTCTTTTAAAGGAAGAAACCTCGTCGGCAGAGGAGGAAAGTCTTCCTTTGGAGGAGGCAATTTCCGGACAGGAAAAAGAGGAAGAGGAAGAGCCTATTGCTGAGGAAGAAAGCGCAATTTCTTCCGAACCGGCTTCGGAAGAACCGGCCTCGGAACCGGAGATTGCCGAGGAAAATAAGGCGGTTTTGGTCCATAAAACCTATACGGCGGGCACCACCAATATTTATGTCCCTTTAGAACAGGGATATATTAAAAATTGCACCTCGCTTTCCGCGGAGGAAGTGAAAGAGGCGGCGTTAGCGGGAATTGATTTTACCGTGGGAACCGAAGGCCCCCAGGTGTTAATTATGCACACCCATACCACCGAGTGTTATATGCCTTATACGGGGGATTATTACGATACCACAGCGAAAACCCGGTCCACCAACAACGAGGAGAATATGGCGGCGGTGGGGGAAGCCTTAGCGGAGACGCTTCGGGAAGAGGGGATTGAAGTGATCCACGACACCACCCAGCACGATTATCCGTCCTACAACGGCTCCTACGACCGATCCCGGGTCACGGTGCAGGAGTATCTGGAAATGTATCCTACCATCTGTGTGGTTTTGGACATTCATCGGGATGCTATTATTTCGGGAGATACGGTGGTGGCGCCGGTTATTGAAACGGAAGAAGGAACCGCCGCCCAGCTTATGATTATCAGCGGCTGTGACGAGGTGCCCGAATACAAAAAGAATCTGGGTTTTGCCGCCAGCCTCCAGGTTGCTTTGGAAGAGGAAGCGCCGGGAATCACTCGACCGGTGCTGTTCGATTATCGAAAGTACAACCAGGATTTAACCACCGGTTCTCTGCTGGTCGAGGTAGGCGGTCACGGAAACACCTTGGAGCAGGCGACACTGAGCGGACGTATATTGGGGCGCGCTTTGGGTAAACTCCTCAAAGAGGAGATGGAAAAAAATGAGGCGGGAAGTTAAAAAAAGTCTAAGAATTCAATTTTTGTCTTTTTTCATATCTATGGCGGTACTTTGGACCGGAATTTTTATGGTAGTGGCTTACTATCGAACGGAACAAAAACTTAATCCCACATTGGAAGTTTTTGTCAGCCAAAAGACGGAATCCTTTGACCTATCGGCACGCAAAATAAAAATAGACGATTCCATTTCCAAAGCGGTAGAGGAAGCGATGCAGCCGATAGCGGAAAATCCTGCTCTTTCTCCCCGATGGGTGCGGACTTTAGTATACGGACTTTCCCAAAAGGAAGCCATTGCCAATTGGATGGAAACCCGTTTAAAATCCTTCCAACATATGCTTTTTATGCCAAAAAAGAAAATTTCTTTATGAATCTTTACCAATTCATTCCATGATCCGAAGAGAGAAATCGGCGGAAAAAACGATTGATTTTTTTTGCAGGAACCTGTATAATAAATTGCAAGAACAAAGGCGTTCTTAAGGAGGAATCTTTAAGTGCGCCTTTGTTATTTTTTGGAGTCAGCGCCCCTTTCGGCGTCGAATTGGAGGAAGAAAACATGAAATTTCAGGCAGCTTGTCCGGTCAGGCAAACGGGAAAAGGACTTTACCGGGAAGAATACGAACACGACAACTGCGGAATCGGCGCAGTCGTCAACATCAAAGGGGAAAAGACCCATGCTACGGTAGAAAATGCCTTGCATATTGTGGAAAATCTGGAACATCGGGCCGGAAAAGACGGAGAAGGGAAAACCGGCGACGGTGTTGGGATTATGCTGCAAATCTCTCATCGCTTTTTTTATAAAGCGGCAAAAGAAGAGGGAATTGATCTCCCGGGGGAGCGGGATTACGGCGTCGGCATGTTCTTCTTTCCTCAAAATGAGTTGGCGAGGAATCAGGCCAAAAAGATGTTCGAGATCATTCTTGAAAAGGAAGATCTTGATTTTTTAGGCTGGAGAGAAGTCCCTATCGCTCCCGAGGTGCTCGGGCCGAGAGCGCTCGCCTGCATGCCTTATATTATGCAGTGCTTTATCCGGCGTCCCTCCGACGCAAAGCAGGGGTTGGACTTTGACCGCCGGTTATATATCGCGCGCCGGGTCTTTGAGCAATCCAACGACGACAGCTACGTCGTTTCCCTGTCCAGCCGTACCGTCGTCTATAAGGGCATGTTTTTGGTAAAACAACTTCGGAGCTTTTTTAAAGACCTCCAAAGCCCGGATTATCAGTCCGCCATCGCCATCGTTCACTCTCGTTTTTCCACTAACACCAACCCCAGCTGGGAGCGGGCGCACCCCAACCGGCTGATTGTACATAACGGCGAGATCAACACCATTCGCGGCAACGTAGATAAGATGCTGGCGCGGGAAGAGACGCTGGATTCGGATCTTCTTCGGGATCAGTTCCACAAGATCCTCCCCGCGGTCAACGAGGATGGTTCCGACTCGTCCATGATGGATAACGCTTTGGAATTTTTGACCATGGGCGGGTTGCCCCTGCCTTTGGCGGTTATGATTATGATTCCGGAGCCGTGGGAAAATGACCCGAATATGAGCCAGTCCAAACGGGATTTTTACCAGTATTACTCTACCATGATGGAACCCTGGGACGGTCCGGCGGCCATTTTGTTCAGCGACGGCGACATCGTGGGCGCGACGTTGGACCGTAACGGCTTGCGGCCTTCCCGTTACTATATTACCACCGACGGGCAGCTGGTGCTTTCTTCCGAGGTGGGCGTTTTGGATTTCCCGCCGGAAAAGATTTTGAAGAAAGATCGGCTTCGTCCCGGTAAGATGCTTTTGGTGGATACGGTTAAAGGCGAGCTGATTGATGACGAGGTGTTAAAGGAGACCTATGCCAGACGCAATCCTTACGGCGAGTGGTTGGATGGGAACCTGATTAAATTATCGTCGCTTCATATTCCCAACCACCGTCCGGAAAAGTACGATCGGAAGACCCTTTCCCGGCTGCAAAAGGCTTTTGGCTACAGCTACGAGGATTACAAAGGCTCCATCCTTCCCATGGCGAAAACGGGCGCCGACCCGGTTTCGGCGATGGGTGTGGACACGCCGTTGGCGGTGCTGTCCAAGGGAAAGCAATCCCTCTTCAACTTCTTTAAGCAGCGCTTTGCTCAGGTCACCAACCCTCCCTTTGACGCCATTCGGGAAGAAGTGGTAACTTCTACCACCGTCTATATCGGCGAGGATGGAAACCTTCTGTCGGAGAAAGCGGAAAACTGTAAAGTCCTTCGGATTAAAAATCCCATTTTGACCAACACCGACCTGTTGAAGATCAAGAGTATGGATGTGAAGGGCTTTAAGGTAGAGACGGTTTCTATTTTATATTATAAGAACACTTCGTTAACCCGCGCGGTGGAGCGGCTCTTTGTAGCGGTGGACCGGGCGTATCAGCAGGGCGCCAACATTTTGATCCTTTCCGACCGGGGAGTGGATGAAAACCATGTGGCGATCCCGTCCCTTCTCGCTGTTTCCGCGCTGCAACAGTATTTAGTCCGCACCAAAAAGCGGACGGCGTTAGCGATGATCGTGGAGAGCGCCGAACCGAGAGAGGTTCATCACTTCGCGGCGCTGTTAGGCTACGGCGCGTGCGCCGTCAACCCCTATCTTGCCCAGGAAACCATTGTTCAGATGGTGGAGGACGGCGTTTTGGACAAGGACGCTTACGCCGCTGTGGATGATTATAACGCAGCCGTTTTGCATGGCATTGTAAAAATTGCGTCGAAAATGGGTATTTCTACCATTCAGTCCTATCAGGGCGCGAAGATTTTTGAGGCGATCGGTCTGTCCAAAGAGATTGTGGATACCTATTTTACCGGAACAGTGAGCCGGATCGGCGGCATGACGGTAAAGGATCTGGAAAAACAGGTAGACGCCCGGCACACTTTGGCGTTTGACCCGCTGGGACTGGCTTCGGACCTGACGCTGGACAGTCTTGGAAGCCATCGCTTCCGCAGCCGTCAGCAGGAGCATTTATACAATCCCAAAACCATCCATCTGTTACAGGAAGCCACTAAAAAGGGAGATTACGCCCTGTTTAAAGAGTATTCCGCCGCTGTGGTGGAAGAAGAAAAGGGAATTTTGCTTCGGGGAATGATGGAATTTCGGTTCCCTGAAAAGGGAATCCCGTTGGAAGAGGTAGAGCCCGCGAGTGAGATTGTAAAGCGGTTTAAAACGGGAGCGATGTCTTACGGCTCCATTTCCAAAGAGGCCCATGAGACGTTAGCCATCGCCATGAACCGGTTACAGGGAAAATCCAACAGCGGAGAAGGCGGCGAGAGCGCCGAGCGGTACCAGATCGGCCCCGATGGATTGGATCGTTCCTCCGCCATTAAGCAGGTGGCGTCGGGACGGTTTGGCGTCACATCCGAATATCTGGTTTCCGCCAAAGAGATCCAGATCAAGATGGCGCAGGGGGCGAAGCCCGGAGAAGGGGGACATCTCCCCGGCGGGAAGGTGTATCCCTGGATCGCCAAGACCCGTCACTCTACCCCCGGCGTATCGCTCATCTCTCCTCCCCCTCACCACGATATTTACTCCATTGAGGATTTGGCGCAGCTGATCTACGATTTGAAAAACGCCAACAAAAATGCCCGGATCTCGGTAAAGCTGGTGTCGGAAGCCGGCGTAGGAACGGTAGCGGCAGGCGTTGCCAAAGCGGGAGCCGCGGTAGTCCTAATTTCCGGCTACGACGGCGGAACCGGCGCCGCGCCCCTTTCTTCCATCTACCATGCGGGACTTCCCTGGGAGTTAGGGTTATCGGAAACCCACCAGACGTTGATCCAAAACGGCCTTCGGGGAAAGGTACGGGTAGAAGCGGACGGTAAGCTGATGACCGGACGGGATGTGGCGATTGCGGCCCTTCTCGGCGCCGAGGAATTTGGTTTTGCCACGGCGCCGTTGGTGACCATGGGATGCGTGATGATGCGGGTGTGCAACCTGGATACCTGTCCCATGGGCATTGCTACCCAGAATCCGGAGCTTCGCAAGAACTTCAAAGGCAAACCCGAATATGTGGAAAACTTTATGCTGTTCATTGCGGAAGAGTTAAGAGAATACATGGCGAAGCTTGGCGTTCACACCATCGACGAAATGGTAGGACGGACCGACTTCTTGCAGTCCTCTCCGCTGGCTGCCAAAAATTTCGTAGACCTTTCCGCTATCCTCTATCGTCCCGAGGCGGCGGCGGGTACCGATCTTCGCTGCAACCCCAAGGATCAGTATGACTTTAAGCTGGACACTACAGTGGACGAGCGGATGCTGATTCCGAAATTGAATCTTTCCTCCACGGAAAAGACCCAGGAGCTCACGGTTTCGGTCACCAATATCGACCGTACCTTCGGTACCATTTTGGGCTCGGAGATCACCAGAGAATGTGGTCCGAACCTTCCGGATGACCGCTTCGTGATTCATTGCTGCGGCAGCGGCGGTCAATCTTTCGGCGCTTTTATTCCCAGCGGATTGACTTTGGATCTTTGCGGCGACAGCAACGACTATATCGGAAAGGGACTTTCCGGCGGAAAAATTATTGTTCGCCCTCCGAAGGGAATCGCGTTCCGTCCGGAAGAGAACATTATCGTAGGTAACGTAGCACTTTACGGGGCTACCTCCGGAAAAGCCTTTATCAACGGCGTTGCCGGGGAGCGGTTTTGTGTTCGTAACTCCGGCGCCACAGCGGTGGTAGAAGGTGTTGGCGATCATGGATGCGAATATATGACCGGCGGACGGGTCGCGGTTTTAGGAAAAACCGGCAAAAACTTCGCGGCCGGTATGAGCGGCGGTATCGCCTACGTATTGGATGAGGACAACGACCTGTATCTGCGGCTGAACAAAGAGCTTATTGTGACCGAGACGTTGAACGACCATGATGTGAATGAACTGAAAACTATGCTTCAAGAACACGTTCTTGCCACCGGTTCTCCCAAGGGGAAGGAAATTTTGGATCATTTCGAGGAAAAGATCCCTCGGTTCAAGAAAATTGTCCCCAGAGATTACAAGCGCATGATGGAGACCATCGCGGCCATGCGGGAGAAGGGCTTTGACGAAGAGGAAGCCCAAATTAAGGCGTTTTACGCCAATGCCGCGAAGTAGAGGAGGAGAGGAATATGGCAAAACCAACTGGTTTTATGGAGTATGTGCGGGTACAAAATCCGGCGGAAGAACCTTTGGAGCGGATTACCCATTTTAATGAATTTCATCGGCCCTTAAGCCATGAAGAGCGAAAAGAGCAAGCTGCCCGTTGTATGGATTGCGGCGTTCCTTTTTGCCAGTACGGCTTGGAGCTCAACGGAAGCGCTTCCGGTTGTCCGTTAAACAATCTGGTTCCCGAGTGGAATGAGTTATTATATTTGGAGCAAGAGGAGGACGCGGCGGTTCGGCTTTTGAAAACCAACAGTTTTCCCGAGTTTACATCCCGCGTCTGCCCCGCTCTTTGCGAGGCGGCATGCACCTGCAATTTGATCGGCGCGCCGGTCTCCGTTCGGGAGAACGAGTATGCCATCATTGAAAACGCGTTTGAAAAAGGATGGATGCAGCCGAGAATCCCCAAGGTTCGGACAGGGAAAAAAGTAGCGGTGATCGGCTCCGGCCCTTCGGGGTTGGCTGCGGCCGATTTACTCAATCGGCGGGGTCACAGCGTCACCGTTTATGAGCGGGAGGACCGCCCCGGCGGCCTTCTGATGTACGGGATTCCCAATATGAAGCTGGAAAAAAGGATTGTGGAACGGCGGATCCGGCTGATGGAGGAAGAAGGCGTTACCTTCCGCACTTCTACTGAAATCGCTACAGCGAAGGACGCCAAAAAGCTGTTAACGGAGTATGACAGTGTCATTTTGGCATGCGGCGCTTCCGTTCCCAGAGATATTTCGGTTCCCGGCCGGGACAGCAGCAATATCTTTTTCGCGGTGGATTACCTGAAAAGCGTTACCAAGAGCCTTTTGAATTCCGACTTTATGGATAAGAAGTTTTACAATGCCAAAGGGAAAGATGTATTGGTCATCGGCGGCGGTGATACCGGCAACGACTGCGTGGGGACGGTGGTCCGCCATGGAGCCAAATCGGTTTTACAGCTGGAGATGATGCCGGCGCCTCCCAAAAGTCGAACGGCAAGTAACCCGTGGCCGGAGTGGCCCCGGATTTTAAAGACCGATTACGGTCAGGAAGAGGCCGCCGCTGTTTTCGGGAAAGATCCGAGACTTTACCAAACCACCGTCAAGGAATTTCGCAAGAACGAAAAAGGAGAAGTTTGCGGCGCGGTTCTCGTTTCTCTTGAGCCCAAAAAGGATGAGAAAACGGGACGGACTGTGATGACCGAAATTCCGGGAAGCGAAAAAGAAGTGAAGGTGGATCTGGTTTTGATTGCCGCCGGGTTTTTAGGCGCGGAAAATAAGGTAGCCAAAAGCTTTGGTGTGGAACTTACCGGACGGCAAAACGTTAAGACGGAACAAAACGGATACCAAACCAACGTAGAAAAGGTATTCGCCGCCGGCGATATGCGCAGAGGACAGTCCTTAGTGGTCTGGGCCATTCGGGAAGGAAGAGGCGTGGCCGCCGAGGTGGATCGTGCCTTGATGGGGTACACAAATCTTAGATAACTATGCAAAAAGACGGTGAAAAGAATTTCTTTTCACCGTCTTTTCCATATTAAAACCGATAGGTGGGATCAATTGCCCGAAGCTCCGATAAGGTATCGATTTCCACAATATCCCCTTCGTCACAGCTTCGAACCGCGATGTTGAACTTTGGATTAAATTTTCCCAAAGGCACGTCGTCCCAGTATTTTTTCTTACCGCCGGGAGAAGCAAACAGAAGCGGAAGATACTGCTCCATTTTTTTCCCGTCTTCTTCGGTCCAGTAAGTAATGTCGTACATGTGGTAGCAGTTGGTGCCGCCGATCTTCATACCGGTTACCTTTCCGCCCTTTACGATCAATCGCCAATCGTCGGTTTTTTCGGTAAACACGCCGAGATAACTTGAAGAGTATTCGTATTCTCGGATTAGATCCGGGTTTTTCAGGTAAAGGTCGGAATCCAGCACATAGGCGTTGCCAAAAAGGTGCTTAACCTGCATAGCGGAGGAAATATTATTGGTTTCCATATAATCGGGATTTTCCACAAACTGGATCATAGGGTATTTCTTTTTGAGCACATCGAAATGATCCGCCAGATATCCCCGGACGATCACGATTTCCCGGATGCCCGCCCGTAAAACAGCGTCCAGCATGGTTTCAATGATAGGCTTTCCCAGTACCTGTATCAAAGGCTTCGGGGTATTTAAAGTCACAGGGACCAGCCGGGAACCGAATCCTGCCGCCAAGAACACCGCTCGTTTGACCCGGTAAGGTTCCAAAGCGGAAAGTCCCTCTTCGGTGAGGGAAATCTTCCGTCCATCTTTCGTTAGATACCGCTTTTCTATCAGCGCTTTCAGTGTACGGTTGACACTTCCCAGAGAAAATCCAACCTTTTGGGAAAGTTCCCGTTGGCTAAATCCCACGTCCAGTTTTTTGATTAGAGAAAGCAGTTCGAATTCTTTTCGATTGAGCGCCATAATTTTCTCCCTTTTTGTTCATTTGGTACATTATAGCATACCCAGATGAACAAAGCAACTATTTGGGAAGGTTTCTTCTCTTTTTGTCGAAAAAAAGAAGAAGGAGAGATTGATTGGAGAAAAGAGAGAAAATTATCGGTAATATGCCCAAAAAAATTCTTTTTTTCTAAAAAAAAGAATTTAAAAGAATTTAAAAGAAAAACAAAAAATTTAAGAGATATATTTGGATATATTTGGAAAAATGAGGAAAGGAATGGAAAAAAATACCGAAAATTCCCGATAATTTTAAAAAATCATTGACATAAGTTCCTTTTTGTTTTATAGTATAGTCGTTATGCTTGTATCTGCTGTGAAACGCCGCGTACGTATGCGTCTCTGTGGGAAAGGAGTTCTTTCCAAAAAAGCCTTTTGCGGGCGGAGATGTCAAAGACCGGCGGGTACAGATGTACTAATGCCGCAAAGGGGGATGCAACAATGAATCCGATATTGGAATTGAAAAACATCACACTGACTTTGGAAGACGACCGAATTTTGGATAACGTGTCTTTATCCATTGAAGACGGGCAGTTCGTTACCTTTTTAGGTCCTTCCGGGTGCGGGAAGACAACGACGCTGCGGATTATCGCCGGTTTTCTCACACCGGATCAGGGTGATGTTTATTTTAATGGGGAGCGGATCAACGACCTGCCCGCTTATAAACGGCCGGTGAATACGGTATTTCAGCGGTACGCTTTGTTTCCTCATTTGAATGTGTTTGACAATGTGGCCTTTGGATTAAAGCTCAAAAAGCTTTCCAAAGAAGAAATTCGCCTCCGGGTGATGGAGATGCTGGAAATTGTGGATCTGAAAGGCTTCGAACGAAGAAAGGTCAACCGCCTTTCGGGCGGTCAGCAACAGCGGGTTGCCATCGCCAGAGCGCTTGTGAATCAACCGAAGATCCTTTTGCTGGACGAGCCGCTGGGCGCGCTGGATTTAAAGCTTCGCAAGGATATGCAAATTGAGCTGATGAAGATCCAAAAGAAGCTTAAAACTACCTTTATCTACGTGACCCACGATCAGGAAGAAGCGTTGACCATGAGCGATATGATCGTGGTCATGAAAGACGGGGAGATCCAGCAGATCGGTCGTCCCGAGGATATTTACAACGAGCCGAAGAACGCTTTTGTCGCTGATTTTATCGGGGAAAGCAATATCTTTGACGCGGTGATGCAAAAGGACTTTGAGGTTTCCTTCTGCGGCGGGACGTTTCCATGTCTGGACAGTGGGTTTGGCGAAAACAAGCCGGTGGATGTGGTTCTTCGCCCCGAGGACATTGTTTTGACCGAGCCAAAAGAAGGTAATTTAAAGGGCGTTGTGACCAATGTGGTATTTAAAGGCGTTCATTATGAGATGAACGTCAGCTGCAACGGGTTGGACTGGGTGGTTCATTCCACCAGGCTGTCTCCGGTGGGGAGTGAAGTGGGACTTTCCTTTACGCCGGACGACATCCATATTATGAAACGCCTCTTTGACGGCGACGAAAATCATATCTTAGGGGAAGTGACCGATGAGAACACGGTGTCGTTCTTTGACCTTTCCTTTGAGCGGGAAGGCTTGAACCTGCCTGTGGGAACCAAGGTTTCCCTCACCATTAGCCCCAAGTCTATTGAGGTGGTTTCCATCGACCGGGCGGATTTGAAGGTGTACTTAGAGTCTTTGATCTATAAGGGCGATTACAATGAGCTGATCGTTTATACCCATGAGGAAAGTCTCCTTTTGCACTCCTATCTTGACCAGCAGGTCGCTACCGATATCGGCATCAAGTTCGATTTCGACGCCATCACGGTAACGCCGCTACGGGGTGGGGAGCATGGTTAAAAAGAAAAATGCCTTTTTGGCAGTGCCTTACCTGATTTGGATGGCGATTTTCGTTCTGGTTCCCCTGGGTATGGTTTTGTATTTTGGGTTTACTACCTCGGAAGGGCAGTTTACCTTCGAAAATTTCAAAAGTGTTTTAAAATACGGGGATACTTTTTTTAAATCCATTCGCCTTTCTTTGATTGCCACAGCCATCTGTCTGGTGTTGGCGTTTCCCTTGGGATACATTATGTCCCGTATGGGTGAGGTGGGACAGCGGACCATGCTCCTTTTGATTATGCTTCCCATGTGGATGAGCTTTTTGCTTCGTACCTATGGGTGGATGACGCTCTTGGAAAACGAGGGGCTCATTAACCGGTTTTTGGAATTGTTCGGTATCGGACCTTTCTCTATGATTAACACCGAGGGCGCGGTGGTACTGGGCATGGTTTATAACTATCTCCCCTTTATGGTGCTTCCTCTCCACTCCATTATGATAAAGATTGACAAGTCCATTATTGAGGCGGCGGAGGATTTAGGAGCCAACGGCTTTTATGTGCTTATCAAGGTGCTCATCCCTTTGAGCCTTCCCGGAATTATTACCGGCATCACTATGGTGTTTGTTCCGTCGGTGTCCACCTTTGTCATTTCCCGGATGTTGGGCGGCGGAAAAAACGTTTTGATTGGCGATTTAATCGAACAGCAGTTTTTGGGAACGGTTTACAACCCGCAGGTGGGAAGCGCCATGGCGATTATCCTGATGGTGCTGATATTGGTGATCATGGGGATCATCAACCGGTTTGACGCGGAAGAGATGGAGGGAATGATGGTATGAGAAAAGCAAGATTCTTTCCGAAAATCTATATCGTTTTGTCCCTTCTTTTTCTGTATGCTCCCATTTTCGTTTTGATCGCGTTTTCTTTTAATGAATCGAAGTCCCGGGCGTACTTTACGGGATTTACCTTTAAGTGGTACAAAGAGCTGGTACAAAATGAAGCGATCATGTCGGCGCTGTTCAACAGCCTTTTGATTGCCTTCCTTTCGTCTATTATCGCTACGGTTATGGGAACCATCGCCGCTATCGGCATTAACAGTCTAAGCCGCCGCAAGCGGGGGTTTGTGATGAATCTCACTTACATCCCGGTACTGAACCCGGAGATCGTGACCGGTATTTCCATGATGCTTCTCTTCGTCTTTTTTAAACAGCTGATGGATCTGCCGTTAGGGTTTTACTCTCTTTTGATTTCTCATGTGACCTTCTGTCTGCCGTACCCCATTTTGAACGTCCTTCCCAAGCTTCGGCAGATGGATCCCAGCCTTTACGAGGCGGCGCTGGATTTGGGATGCCCTCCGCTGCAAAGCTTTTTCAAAGTGGTGGTTCCCCAAATTCTTTCCGGCATTGTTTCCGGGTTTCTAATGTCCTTTACCTATTCTCTGGACGACTTTGTCATTACCTATTTTACTTCGGGAAGCGGATTTTCCATGCTCCCGGTGACCATTTATTCCATGGTGCGGAAAAAGGTCAATCCGCAGATCAACGCGCTTTCCGCCATCATCTTTTTGCTGGTGCTGGCTTTGTTGATTGGGATGAATATCGCGGAAGCAAAAAAGGCCAAAAAGGAGTAATCCTTTGGAAGATATTTTTATACTGAAAGGGGTAAAAAATTGAAAAGAGCAATTTCCTTCCTTTTGTCGGCTGTGATGCTTTTCACAGTGGCGGCAGCGTTTTCTTCCTGCGGCAGCAGCGGAGAAGAAAAAGCGGTTTTACGGGTCTATAACTGGGGCGAGTATATTTCCGACGGTAGCGAAGACAGCTTAGATGTCATCGAGGCGTTTGAGGAAGAGTACAATGTAGAAGTGATCTACGATATCTACGCGACCAATGAAGAGATGTATACCAAGATCAAAAGCGGCGCGGTGGATTACGATATTGTAATTCCTTCGGACTATATGATTTCCCGGATGATCGAGGAGGATATGCTGGAGAAATTAAATTTCGACAATATTCCCAACGCGCAATATATCATGGATGATTTTAAAAACACCGATTACGATCCCAACGGAGAGTACAGTGTTCCTTACACCTGGGGAACGGTGGGTATCGTTTACAACAAGACTATGGTGAGCGAAGTGCCCGACAGCTGGAACGCCCTTTGGGATGAGCAGTATGCGGGGAATATCCTGATGTTCTCCAACTCGAGAGACGCTTTCGGTATCGCCCAAAAGCTTCTCGGTTACTCCCAGAACACCACCGACGAGGCGGAAATTCGTGCCTGCGCCGATTTGCTCAAAGAGCAAAAGAGCGTTTTGCAGACCTATGTTATGGACGAGATCTTCGATAAAATGGAGATTGGGGAAGCGGCGTTGGCGCCTTATTACGCCGGAGACGCGGTGACCATGATGGCGGAAAACGAGGACTTGAACTTCGTCGTTCCCAACGAGGGAAGCAACGTTTTCATCGATGCGATGTGTGTTGTTAAAGGAAGCGAGCAGAAAGAACTTGCCGAAAAATTCATCAACTTTATGTGTGAAACGGAGATCGGCAAAGCGAATATCGAGTACATCTGCTACTCTACGCCGCTTCAAAACGTGTACAACGCGCTGGACGAGGAGACTAAGAACAATCCCATCATCTATCCGGATGAGGAGCTTCTCTCCCGCTGCGAAAGCTTTGTGAATCTCCCCGAGGAGACCAATCTGCTGATCCAGGATCTTTGGAACGAGATCATCGTAGAGTGATCCCGAGCAATGAAAAAGCACCCCATTTGGGGTGCTTTTTTGGTTTAGCATTGCCGTTTCTTTCCGGCGTAAGCATCAGAGCGGGGGATCCATTTTAGGAATTGCTCAATATAAAGGTTCCAAAAACGCCATTCATGGTTAAAGTCGGGCACATCCACCCAAGTCACATCGGCACCGGCATCCAAAAGAAGATCCCGGAATTGCTGAATATCGATGTAGTTATGGTCCTTATTGCCGCAGGCCATATAGATGGGTGGCAATTTCTTTCCTTGCGCCTTGTATTCCGCGATCATCGCTTCACAGCCGATGTTGTAGCGGATGATACCGGAGGATAAAATTCCAACGGCGCCGAACCGGTCCGGGTTTTTGAGGAAGTGGTAACAGGCTGCGCCGCCGCCCATAGAGAGGCCGGCAATAAACCGGTCTTCGGGCTTATCAGAGATGGGAAGCCGGCTGCAAACATATTCGGGGACCTCGTTTGCCACAAAGTCAAAATATTCCCCTTCGGTAAAGCGCTTGTCTTCGGCGCTCATTAAAACCACCGCAATGCTGTTTTCCTCGGCAAACAGCTCGATTTGGGTGTACCGTTCCCAGGTAGTATAGTCATTTCCGCCGCCATGAAGCAGATATAAAACCGGGAATTTCGCGTCCAGACGGTGGGAGAGGGGCTTAGGGCCGCCCGTTTCCGGGATGGACATAGACGGTACAATGACGTCAATGGTGGTGGCCCGGTGCAAGGTGTACGAGATGAAGTTACAAGCAAAATGTCCCATAATGTTCCTCCTATAAAATCATAATCTGGACCGGCATTTCCAAGTCGCAGTCCTTAGAAAGGTCGTAGTCTTCGGTATAAGCGGCGGTTTTTAAATGCATCCGCTTGCCGGGGCCGAAGGATGTATAGGGCTTCCACTGAGGAAGGCCATCGGTGTTGGGATCGCCGGTAAGAACGAAGTTGTTCCAAATATCGTTCATCAGCTTGGCTAACGCCCGGTTCTCTTCGGTGTCGGGATATCCCTTATGGTATTCATCCACCGTAAAATTAAAAATGTAGCACATTTCGGAAAAATGGTGGGCCAGGGGAACCGTGTTTTTGGTGTGATCCCAACGATAAAGCCATACCTTTCCGCCGCCTTTGGCCCAAAGACCAGCCATTCTCGGTGCGTTGTTTCCGTAAATGTAGGTGGTCATAATATCGGCAATAGCGTCTTTTTTACTCATCGTTTCCAGCCGTTTTTGAAGCTGGGTTTCCACATAAGGACGGTTTTTCCCGAACGTGCGCAGAGAAAAATCAATGTAGGCATCGATATCGGTCTCCTCCGGAATAGGGAATCGAAGCTCATCCATATTAGCGCCCACTAAAAGGGGAATGTGCTTGACCTTTCCTGAACCGATCCGCTCTTCAGGGGTCTCGGTAATGACGACGCCGTCAATAACTGCGTCTAAGAAGTTGACCATATTGGAAACGCTGGCGCAAAATGCCCGCTGTCCCTCGACGATCTTGTCCGCATCCATGGTCAAAATTTCGGCGGCAGTCTCCTTGGTCAGCCCCAAAAAGGGCAGGATCTCCTCGGTGGCTCTCGCGGCGCTTTTCACGTCCCGAATGGTGGGAACGCCGCCGCTTTGGGTAATGGCTTTATGGTACAGGCCGTCCGCTAAAGGGGACATCACAGTACCGCCGACGCTTCGTCCCCCCGCCGATTCTCCCATAATGGTCACATTGTCGGGATCTCCGCCGAACGCCGCGATGTTATCCCGGATCCAGCGAAGGGAGAGGATCTGATCCAAAAGTCCGAGAGAGCCGGAAGCTTTGTATTTTTCTCCCAGCAGTTCCCCTAAGTACATGTATCCGAAGACGCCCAGCCGGTATTGGATCGCTACCATCACTTCATCCCGATGGGCAATGAAATGCTCTCCGTCAAAGCAATCCTCGCTGTTCCAGCCAAAACAATGGCCGCCGCCATGGATATGGACCACAACGGGACGTTTTTTGCCGTCACAGGCAGGTGTCCAGATATTGAGATTTAAGCAGTCCGCTTCGGACATAACAGCGCCGGCATTATCCGGATTCAACGGGTCCTGCATAGCTCTGGGGCCAAACTTGGTAGCATCCAGCACACCGTCCCACCGATCCGGCTCCACCGGAGGCTGAAACCGCAGCTCGCCCACCGGAGGCTTGGCAAAAGGAATGTTTTTAAAGACTTCGAAGCGGCCTTCCTTTACCCCTTCGACTTTTCCGTATTTCGTGGATACGATCATGAAAAGCTCCTTTCTGTTTTAATGTTTTCCATAGAAGAAACAGTATAAAACTATACAATTTCCATAAAAACAAAAGAAAAAATCTCGCATTTTTATTGTACTCAAAAAGGAGCATAATGTCAAATATATTTATATTTATAGAATCAATAATTTTAAAATTATTACATATCCCGTTCCAGCATCACGCTGAAATTTTCGATCATATAATCGCGAAACAGTCGGGTCGCTTTGGAAAGGTATTGATTTTTTTCCCAAACGACGCGGATTTCCCGTTCACACGGCGGATTGGTAATGGGAATGAGCACCACTTTTTGGTGCATATTTTCTTCCCAGGTATTGGGAACGACGGAAATGCCAAAGTTGTTTTCCACCATGG
>CALXGT010000058.1 GCA_944387915.1 uncultured Clostridia bacterium | reverse complement strand
TCTGACTTTAACCGCCTTAACTAAACTTCCTGAAGCCCTTCGAAAGGAAGACTTTTCGGTTTTACTGGTGGTGGAACGGGAAAATGGCGTAATGACGGTTTACGACGTCTTCAGCAAAAGCGAAAAGGTTTCGGTTTGTGGTTTGGCGATTGATATTGGAACTACCAGTGTCGCCGGATTACTGGTAGATTTGCTGTCCAAAACCATTTTGGCGAAGGTAACGGTAGGAAACAGCCAGATTCAATACGGCGCGGATGTCATTAACCGCATTATTGAATCCTCGCGTCCCGGCGGAAGAGAGCGCCTTCAAAGCGCTATTATTGACGACACCATCAACCCCCTGATCGCCGCTATGCGACGTCTTGCGGATATTCCCGCCGACGGGATCTATCGGATGTGCATTGCCGGAAACACCACCATGAACCATCTCTTTTTGGGAATTCCGGCTAACCCCATTCGGATGGAGCCTTATATTCCCGCCTTCTTTGAGACGGAACCCATTTTGGCGGGAAGTTTAAAACTTCCCATCCACCCGGAAGCAAAGCTTTTGATCGCGCCCAATGTGGGAAGCTACGTCGGCGGCGACATTACTGCCGGCATTTTATCCAGCACCATCTGGAACAAAGACGAATTTTCTCTGTTCATTGATTTGGGAACCAACGGCGAGCTGGTTTTCGGGAACCGGGATCTTTTGATGACTTGTGCATGTTCCGCCGGCCCCGCCTTTGAGGGCGGCGACATTTCCTGCGGTATGCGGGCGACAGACGGCGCCATTGAAGCGTTCCATATGGATGACGACGGATCGCTCCATTATACGGTCATCGGCGATCAAAAGCCTATTGGCCTTTGCGGAAGCGGCATTATCGACGTAATCAGCGAGCTGTTTTCTCATCACATTATCAACGCCAAGGGCAATATTATCGGCGAAGGCGAGCGAATCCTCCGGGATGAGCATGGCATTGGTTCTTACCTGCTGGCTTTCCCCGAAGAAACGGAAAATGGGTTCTCCATCGCTCTGACGGAGATCGATATTCAAAATTTCATTCACGCCAAGGCGGCGATTTATTCCGCTATTCGCACCCTTCTCAACAGTTTGGGATTTGACCTTTCCATGATCCATAACGTCTATGTAGCCGGGGGAATCGGAAGCGGGATCAACATGGAAAACGCTATCCGGATCGGAATGTTCCCGGACATCGAAAGAGATCGATTCCATTATATCGGCAACACTTCCCTGGCTGGGGCTTATACCATACTGGTCTCGGATAAGGCGAAAGAAAAAGTGTCCTGGGTCGCCCGCAATATGACCTATCTGGAACTGAGCACCGATCCATCCTATATGGGAGAATTTATCGGCGCGTCTTTCCTTCCCCATACCGACGCCTCTCTTTTCCCCTCGATTTCCTAAGGAGGTTTTCCCTTGCCTGATGTGATTAACCGAAAGGAAGAAGTTCCTTTCTCCCATTACCTTTCCCTCTATCAAAAAGCGAATCCTTTGGAGATTCAAAAGCGCTGCGACCTGTCTTTCGATGGAACATTTTTTGATATAACTCTTATGGGAACGCACTATCGAATCTCTTTTCCGGACTATGAAATCCTTCCGGATGAAGATTCCCCCTACCCCATTTTGAAAGACTTTATGCCGGCAAAAATTTTGATTTTACGGTATCTAACATCCGGAAAACACACTCCCTTTTTAGGAAAATTTCTCACTTATCGGGAATTTCCCTGGGGCGAGGTCTACTTTCAGAATTTTTTTGGCCGTTGTATGCAGCGATTCGCTTTTTCCTTCGGAACAGGAGGCAGGCTTCCGGCTTTAAAAAAAGCTATGGATACTCTGGGAGCGACTCCCCTGTCCAGTTCCGATATGGGATACGAGGTTTCTTTTCTCAATGACCTGAAGATGCAGTTTCTCCTCTGGGAGGGCGACGACGAGTTTCCCCCTTCCTCCCAGATCCTTTTTTCCGACCATTTTTCTTCCGCCTTTAGTGCTGAGGATATGGCTTTTGTAGGAGATATTGCCATCGCTGTTTTCAAAAAATTATCTTAGTCTTTTTTCGACAACAAAGGAGGATCGTTATGAACACTTATCCCTTCGACCCAAAAGAAATTACTGTGGATGAATACTATCCGAAACTTCCCCCTCTCTACGGCATGAATATGGCACCGACTCGGAAATTCCATCCCCCTATCTCTCCAAAAGAGAACTTTTTGCGGGTCTGCCGGAAAGAAAAACCTCTTTGGCTTCCCAATATGGCAACGGATTTTGCAACGATTCAACCCATGGTGATGCCCGACGCCAACGCAAGAGTCAACGGCGGCATTGACTGGTTCGGGATCCAGTGGGAATACGAGCCTCTTTCCAACGCCGCTATGGTAAAACCCGGGACCCGTCGTCTCTCTGATGTGACGAACTGGGAAAAAGAACTGGTTTTCCCTGATTTAAACGCCATTGATTGGCAAAAGGATTATGAAGAAAACTATAAGGATTGTCTTTCCGACGATCTGGTAGTGAATTTTGTTATTGTCAACGGCCTTTACGAACGTCTCGCCGATTTGACCAGCTTTGAGGATACCCTCTGCGCTTTTCTGGAAGAGCCGGAGGCCGTCGAATCCCTCTATACGAAGCTCACCGATTTCCACATTGAACTGATGGGAATCGCGAAAAAATATTACCACGCTACGTTAATCACCTTCCACGACGATATGGGAACCCAAAGAAGCTCCTTCTTCTCTCCGGATCTGTTCCGAGAGGTCATGATGCCCCATTACCAAAGAATGAACAAGGCGGCTCATGAAATGGGGTTGTACGTTATGTTCCATTCCTGCGGTTCGGTTGCCAACCAGCTCCCCAACTTTATTGAATCCGGCTTTGATTTCTGGGAAGGACAGGACGCCTGTAATGACAAAGACGCCCTGATGGAGCAGTACGGCGATCAAATCGGCATGGAAGTGATGTCGCTGATGCCTCCTGCCGATGAAAAAGGCCTGATGGATGTAGTCAATCGCTACGTCTACGGTCTTGGAAAGAACGGGCGCTGCCTGGCTTGGCATTCAACGCCAAAAGACGCACCCTTTGACAGCTGCGCTAAAATTTACGAATTAAGCCGGAAACATTTGGCGGAATAAGAGGAGATACGTATGTTTCGGGTTCATTTTCTTCCCGAAGGAAAGACGGTTTTTGTCCCCGAGGGAACGACTCTTTTAGAGGCGGCGGGGCAAAGCCATCTTCCTTTAGACGCCCCATGCGGGGGAATGGGAAGCTGTAAAAAATGTCTGGTCCACATTGTGGATGCAGAACAGGAACAAACCGTTTTGGCATGCCAGACCCGGGTAGACCGGGATATGACGGTCCGCCTCGACCAGGATACAGGGCACCGGATTTTGGAGCATGGCGTTTTGCGGCCGGTCCATATTAACCCCGCTGTGACAGCGGTTCCTTCCAAAGACGGGTTCCAGATTCGGTATGGGGATGAGATCCTATCGGAAAGCAAAACCGATCCCCCGTTATACGGTATGGCTTTTGACATTGGAACCACCACGGTGGTGGGATACCTTATGGATCTCAAAACCGGCGCTTCCCTCGCCTCGGTGAGCATGTTAAATCCCCAGTTTCAATTCGGCGCTGATGTCATTATGCGGGCGAATTACGCTTTGGAGCATGGCGAAGCGCCCCTCTCCGACGCCATTCGCGGCGCGTTGAATGATCTCATTTCCCAAGCGGCGAAAGAAGCGAACATTGACCCGGAAGACATCTATCTTCTAACAGCGGTTGGAAACACATGTATGCACCATCTTCTTTTGGGACTTTCTCCCAAAAGCCTGGTGCTGGCGCCGTACTTGCCTTTGGTCACCGACAGTTTAACGGTACCGGCAAAAGAGTATGACCTTCATATCCATCCAAACGGAAAGCTGCATGTCCTTTCCAATATCGCGGGCTTTGTAGGCGCGGACACAGTGTCCGTCCTTTTGGCTGTGGATTTTGATACCATCGAAAAACAATCGCTGATTATTGATATCGGCACCAACGGGGAACTGGTGATGGGGAATAAAGATATGGCATATACCTGTTCCACCGCCGCCGGTCCGGCTTTTGAAGGCGCTAAAATTACCTGCGGTATGCGGGGCGCGGATGGCGCTATCGACCATGTCTTTTTGAAAGACGGCGTTCTTTCCTACACAACGGTTGGAAACGGCAAGGCGGAAGGAATCTGCGGCAGTGGACTAATTGACTTGGCCGCCGTTTTGCTGGACGTCGGAGTGATCGACGACAGCGGAAAGCTTCTCGATCCCGACGCGCTTCCCCCAACCGCCGCTGTTTATCGAAATCGCATTCGGGAAATTGACGGAATCAAGGCGTTTGTCATAGCGGAGGATCCACAAAAACCGGTCTTTTTGAACCAAAAGGATATTCGGGAAATCCAACTGGCGAAAGGGGCTATTTCCGCCGGCGTCGTTCTTTTGGCGGATACGTTGGGGCTTTCCTTGTCTCAAATCGAGGAAGTGCTTATTGCCGGCGCCTTTGGGACGTATATGAATCCGGACAGCGCATGCCGTATCGGATTGATTCCGCCGATTCTTCGCGAACGCATTGTGCCTATTGGCAATGCTGCCGGTGAAGGCGCCAAAATTGCTTTGCTCAATCAGGATGAAGCCGAAAAAAGCTCGAAGACGGCGAAACGGATCCATTTCCTGGAACTGGCGAATCATCCCGATTTTGAAGATACCTTTATCGATTCCCTCGCCTTTCCCACGAAGGAGGAATTTTCTTGGACGAACTGATTCAACTGGCTCTAAAAAGCGGATTTACCGCGGCGGCCCCTCTTCCCATTAACGCACTGGAGTTGAAAGAAGAAGTGCGGAAAATGTGTGAAGTCAATACCTGCGGCCGATACAATAAAAGCTGGTCATGTCCACCGGGATGCGGGGACTTGGATACCCTCCAAAAACGGTTTCAATCCTACCAAAAAGGAATTTTGGTCCAAACTACCGGCACACTGGAAGATTCCTTTGATATTGAAGGAATCCAGGATCTGTCCCGCCGGCACAAGGAAAACCTCGACCGGCTTACTCCTTTACTGCGGTCTCGCTTTCCAAAGCTTCTCCCTATGGGCGCGGGAAGCTGTACTCTCTGTAAAGAATGTACCTATCCCGACGCGCCGTGTCGATTTCCCGACCAGGCGTCCTCTTCCATGGAGGCTTACGGCTTAGTAGTCAGTGAGGTTTGCCAGAAATGTAATCTGCCTTATTATTACGGAAAAGACACATTGACTTATGTAGCTTGCTATCTTTTGGAATAAAAATTTGTTTTGATTTCCTATTTTCGCAAAAACATCTTGACTTTTTCCCAAAAAATCAATAGCATATAGATAGTAATTTTTTACTGTCAAACAAAGAACGGAGTGAATCATCATGATTATCATCGGAGAAAAATTAAACGGCTCCATTCCCAAGGTAGGAGCCGCTATCGCCGCAAGAGACGAAGAGACGATTATCCGTCTGGCGAAACAACAAACGGAAGCCGGCGCGGATTACTTGGACGTTTGCGCTTCCGTAGAAGAAAGCAAAGAAGTGGAAACCCTGCAATGGATGCTGGAACTGGTGCAAAACGCCAGCGATCTTCCCATCTGTCTGGACAGCCCCAGCCCCGACACTATTGTTTCTGCGATCCCCTTTGTCAAAAAACCCGGTTTGATTAACTCGGTCTCCATGGAAGGAAATAAGATCGAAAAGATTTTCCCGGTAATTGCGGATACTTCTTGGAAATGTGTTGCCCTTTGCTCGGATGAGAAAGGAATTCCCGCTACGGCGGAGGAGCGGCTGCATGTTTTTGATCGGATTATCGCGGCTGCCGACGAATACAAAATTTCCCACGATCGTCTGTTTATTGATCCTCTGGTGGAAATGCTTTGCACTTCCGAGGATGGAATTGCGACGGTAATCGATACCATTAAGGGCATTCGGGAGCGCAATCAGAAGGTTCATATCATCGGCGCTATCAGCAATATTTCCTTTAATCTGCCTGCCCGTGCCCTGATCAATCAGACCTTCGCAACTCTGGCGATCGCCGCCGGTATGGACGCTGGCGTTTTAGATCCTATGAACCGGGGTATGAGAGGAGCGATCTACGCTGCGGAAGCCTGCATGGGTCTGGATGACTACTGCATGGAATACATCGGCGCATTCCGGGAAGGAAAAATTGGTCCCCAAAAGAAAGCGTAATACGGTTTTTCCGTTTACATATGATTCATTTAAAGGAGGATAACCTATGTCTAAACTGCAAGAATTGGCCACTGCTGTAGAAAACGGCAAATCCAAATTGGTTCCTGGCCTCGTAGAAGAGGCTTTGGCCGAAGGAAACTCCCCCATCGACGTCCTGAATAAAGGCATGATCGATGCGATGAGCGTAGTTGGCGAAAAATTCAAAAACAACGAGATTTTCGTGCCCGAAATGCTGGTTGCCGCGAGAGCAATGAAAAAAGGCGTTGAGGTGTTAAAACCCCAGCTTGCCGGCGAAAGCAGCACCACCATCGGCAAGGTTGTTATCGGAACCGTTGCTGGTGACCTGCACGATATCGGTAAGAACCTGGTTGCTTTGATGATCGAAAGCGCCGGCTTCGAAGTGAACGACCTTGGCGTGGATGTTCCCGTCGAGAAATTCGTAGAAGCGGCGGAGAGCGATCCCGAAGTTTCCATTGTTGCTGTTTCCGCTCTGTTGACCACCACTATGCCTGCGATGCGTGATACTGTTGCTGCCTTGAACAAATCTCCTGCCAGAAGCAGATTCAAAGTCATGGTGGGTGGCGCTCCTATTACTCAGGAATTTTGCGACGAAATCGGTGCGGACGCCTATACCGCCGACGCCGCTTCTGCTGCTCAGGTCGCGAAATCTTTCGTTTCCTAAACCAATTCGAAATCCGTCCAAATTGGGCGGATTTCTTTTTTTTCAAAGATAAACCGATTTCTTGTTCATAATTTTAGAAATTGTCCTGTTTTTTTTCATAAACCGTCTATTTTTTTTAAAAAATATATGGTAAAATAAAGGTGATAAAAGGGAGTTTCTGCTAAAAAGCGTCCCCCTTTATGAAAGGAGAATGATTATGGCACTGGGAAAAATTCTCGTTGTAGATGACGATAAAAATATTTGTGAGTTACTTCGCCTTTATTTGGAAAAAGAAGGGTACAACGTTGTCTTGTCTTATGATGGTGAAGAGGCTGTGACGAAATTTGATACCTTCCATCCCGACCTCATCCTTTTGGATATTATGCTGCCCGGTCTTGACGGCTGGCAGGTATGCCGGGAAATCCGGAAGAAGAGCCAGGTTCCTATTATTATGCTCACTGCCAAAGGAGAAACCTTTGACAAAGTGTTAGGACTGGAACTGGGCGCTGATGATTATGTAGTAAAGCCTTTTGACACCAAAGAGGTGGTTGCGCGGATCAAGGCGGTACTTCGCCGTATTGGCCAAAACAACGCTCCATCCGATGTGAAGGAGGTCTCTTACGATAAGCTGACCGTCAATATGACCCGTTATGAGCTGAGGTAGATGGCAAGGTCATCGACACCCCTCCAAAAGAATTGGAGCTTTTGTTCCATCTGGCAAGCAATCCCAACCGGGTATATACCAGAGATCAGCTTTTGGATGAAGTATGGGGCTTTGAGTATTACGGCGATTCCCGTACTATCGACGTCCATATTAAGCGGCTTCGGGAAAAATTGGAAGGCGTTTCCGATCAATGGTCCTTAAAGACCGTTTGGGGCGTCGGATATAAATTCGAAGTGGTAGACCTGCTATAAATGATGATTTGTTAATCCAGCCGTCCGGTTCGGGCGGCTGTTTTGGAGGCTCTTCCTTTATGAAAAAAAGTATTTTCAGCAAATATTTCGGCGTCTACGCTTCTTTGCTTTTGCTGTCCATCGTATTTTTAGGCAGTCTGTTTATGATGTTTTCCGCCCAATATTTTACCTCCCAGAAAAAAGAGCTGCTGCAAAACAATGTAGAAATCGTAAGAAAGCTTATCACCAAAGGATCGGTGGTAGACTGGGAAAATGGCGTTGCCCGCTTTGATACCACTTTGGTGCAAAGTAGTTTCGATATTTTTTCGGAAGCCAGCTCTTCCGAGATCTTTTTAACTGATCTCAATGGCAACACCCAATTTTGCACTGAGGGACAGGAGAGTTGTAATCATTATAATCACCCCGTGAGCTTGGACATCATCAATAAAGTCTGTCAAGACAAGGAAAAAAGCTACTTTGAACTGGGGAGATTGGGGGGGCTTTACTCCACCCGGTACTATACTTTGGGAGTGCCGCTGACCCTTTCGGATACCGATGTGCCTATAGGTTGTATTTTTATTACCACCTCCGGTGAAGGCATGAGCGAATTTTTACAGGAAATGCTGCGCCTGTTCCTCAGTTCTTCCCTGATCGTGCTGTTTTTGGCGTTTATGGTCATTTACTTTGCGTCAGCAAGAATGAGCCGTCCTCTTCGGGAAATGTCCAAAGCGGTAAAACGATTTGGGGAAGGCGATTATTCCTCCCGAATCCATGTCGATACCGTGGATGAGATCGGAGAATTAGGAACCGCTTTTAACCAAATGGCGGGAGCGATTGCCTCACAGGAAACGATGCGGCGAAGCTTTATCGCTAATGTTTCCCATGAGCTGCGAACGCCTATGACTTCCATTGCGGGGTTTGTGGATGGAATTCTGGACGGCACCATCAGCCAAAGCGAGGAACGGCATTATTTGACCTTGGTGTCCGAGGAGGTTAAACGGCTTTCCCGTCTGGTTCGAAGTATGTTAAACCTCTCCCGGATTGAAGCCGGGGAGTTAAAAATCAACGCTTCCACCTTCAATATTACTGATACCATCATTCAAACCGTTTTGAGCTTTGAAAAACAAATTGACGCCAAACATCTGGATATTGTGGGATTAGACGCTCCGAAAACCATGGTAGAAGCGGACGCGGATTTAATCCATCAGGTGATCTATAATCTAACGGAGAACGCGGTGAAATTCGTCAATGAAGGAGGTACCTTAACTTTCTCCTTATCCAATGAAGGAAACTTTACCTCGGTATCCATTAAAAACACCGGAGAAGGTCTTAGCCGGGATGAGCTCCCGAAAATTTTTGAACGGTTTTATAAAACCGATCGTTCTCGGGGAATGGACAAAAACGGCGTCGGCTTAGGACTTTATATCGTCCGTTCCATTATCCAGCTTCATGGCGGTAAAATCTCCGTCCGTTCAACACCCGGAGAATTTACTGAGTTTATCTTTACGGTCCCCACAGCCAAAATCCGGGGAAGTTCTCTCACCATTGGAAAAGAGAAAGACTATCCGGAAAAGTCCGATAAAGAGCCAAAAGACGAAAAAGGCGCTACAGAATCGAAATAACTTGTTCGAAAAATCGTTTCCAATTTCCTATAGAATTTTCATAAAAGTGGGTTATGATAATGACAGAAAAGTAAGGAGGCTTACTTATGAACGAAGAAAATAAAAATACTTTCTATTCCCAAAATCCAAACGAGGATTCGTCCCTCCCAAAACAAGAGGAAAATACGACGACGTCTCCCAACGAGGGTTCCTCGCCTTTTTCATCCTCTTCCACCCCGAATCCCAATCCGGATCCCTTTATTCCTACCCCTCCCGATTATTCCTGGAGCGGCCAACCTTCCTCTCAGCAGCCGGCGGCAGCGGAAACGAAAAAGAACGGCCTAAAAATCTTTGCGGTGGTTGTGTCGGTTTTATTCGCGCTTTCCCTTGGTCTTTCCGCCTTTTTGTTAGTCGATCGGTTTTCCGGTCGGGGTAACGATAATTCCCTTTCCGCTTCTGACCAAACCGGACAGGAATCTTCTCTTCCCGAAAACGAAAACGCTCCCTCGCTGAGCATCGAGGACACCCCAGACGGCGGAACCAGCACCTATGCGGACGGTGGTCTCTCCACCGAAGAAATCGCCGCGAAGGTAGGTACCTCGGTCGTTGGTATTGAGATCTACGACAACGATTATCCTTTGGAGGCGGTTTCCTCGGGATCCGGTATCATTATGACCGAAGACGGTTATATCATTACCAACTCTCACGTCGTCAGCGGCGCCGATGGAATTGTGGTCATCCTCTCGGACGAAACCGAATATGCCGCGATGGTGGTAGGTATTGACAGTAAAACCGACTTAGCGGTCATTAAAGTGGAAGCCCATGGTCTTCCCGCCGCGGAATTTGGAGACAGCGACGCCTTAAAGGTGGGCGAACGCATCGTCGCCATCGGAAACCCCACCGGTATGAATTTAGCCGGCAGCACCACACAGGGGATCGTCTCCGGTTTACAACGGTCTATCACCCTGACCAACGAAGAAACCAATACCGCGATTACCATGGAAGTGATCCAGGTAGACGCGGCTATTAACCCGGGAAATTCCGGCGGCGCCTTAATCAATAAATACGGCCAGGTGGTCGGGATTAACTCCGCCAAGGTTTCCTCTACCCAGGTAGAAGGCATTGGGTTTGCCATTCCCATCAATACCGCCAAACCCATTGTGGATGATTTGATCCAGTACGGTTATGTAAAAGGGCGGGTACTTCTGGGAATCACCTACCAGGCCATCAGCGACGTGGTGGGACAGATGTACGGATACATTCCGGGCCTCACCGTGCGCAGCGTAGACGAGACTATGGACGCCTATGCGAAAGGACTTCGCGCCGGTGATGTAATTACCAAGATGGACGGCATCGACGTTCGGGACAGCGATACGGTCAACGAGATTATGGCTACCAAACAGCCGGGAGACACCATCACCCTCACAGTCATCCGACGGGATCAACACGGAAACACCTCGACCTTCGAGATTTCTCCCGTCCTTGCGGAAGACCGGGGAACCTTTGGCGCGGTAATTCCCGATGAAAACCAATCGGAAAGCCAAGAAAATCAAACCGAAGAAAGCACGCCCGCTTCTCTTCCCCTCCCCTGATCCTACAAAATAACAATAACCCCTATGGAAAAATGAACAGGTCCAGTAAAAACGGACAATAGAAAAACACACCCCCTTATGGTAGAATAAAAGAAACTACCGTAAGGGGGAATTTTTATGCCACGAGAATACAGACATATGAAGCAATATGAAAAAGAAA
>CALXGT010000057.1 GCA_944387915.1 uncultured Clostridia bacterium | reverse complement strand
AGTATTTCAAACGATAACAGTTGATAACGGGACAGAGTTTTCGGACGTCGCGGGCCTGGAACGGTCCTGTCTGCACAAAGGGAAGCGGACGACCGTCTTTTACTGTCACCCCTATTCTTCCTATGAGCGAGGGACCAATGAGAACACGAACGGAATGATCCGTCGCTGGTTCCCAAAGGGGACTGACTTCGGGAAGGTCACAGCGAAGGCGATCCAGGCCGTCGAAGACTGGCTGAACGCCTACCCGCGCGGGATTCTGGGCTTCCGCTGTGCCGACGACGTCTTCGCCGAAGCCCTGGCCGCCCTGGTCTAAAAAGTTTTTTCAGGTTTTTTACAATTTAATCTTGACTTTTGCGCTCTCCCTATGCCCTTTTATGATACCGCAAAAGGCGAAAGAAAGCAACCTTTTTACGAAACGGGTTTTCAGAACAAGAAAAAATCAGCAGAACAGTTTTTCGACAATTTGCGACGAAATTCACTTCTTTTTTCTGTTATTCTTTCAGTAAAATGAAAAGGAAGTGAAATCGTGAAAGAAAAAACTTGCTTTTTTACCGGCCACCGCATCCTTCCAAAAGAGGAGATCCCCACGCTGCAAAAGCGGCTGGAAACAGAGGTGGAAGCGTTGATTTTACAAGGCGTTTATCGTTTTGAGGCGGGTGGCGCTTTAGGATTTGATACGTTGGCGGCGAAAACGGTGCTGAAATGGAAGAAAAAATATCCTTTTGTCCGTCTGATTTTGATTTTGCCTTGCAAGGATCAGTGTAAAAAATGGCGGCAAAAGGATATCGAAACGTATTTGGACATTAAACAACAGGCGGATGAGGTCGTTTACATAGCCGAAAATTATTTCGACGGCTGTATGATGGAGCGCAATCGCCGTATGGTAGATGACAGCGGCTATTGCATTTATTACCAGACCAAAAAATGGGGAGGAACGGCGGCGACTCTACGCTACGCCGCATCCAAAGCGCTTATTCTGATTCCTCTTTGCTTAGATAATCATCCAACTTCGATTTGATGAGGTTGACGCCGGGGCCATAGACCACCTGAACGCCGGTTCCGCTTCGGATCACGCCGGCGGCGCCGGTGGATTTTAAGAGACCTTCCTGTACCAGATCCGGGTTCTTGACCGTAATTCGAAGCCGGGTGGCACAGCAACTTACCGATTCCAGGTTTTCTTTTCCCCCCAACCCGACGACAATGGTTTCCGAGAGGTCCGGATCCTTTTCCTTTTTCTTCTGGTAGTCCGACCGGGTGTAAAGCTTGGTTTCCTCGTTTTCCTCTTCCCGACCCGGCGTTTTATATTGGAATCGAAGAATCAGGAAACGGAAAATGACAAAGTATAAAATGAAATAGCAAATTCCTACCACAACGATCATACTCCAGTGGGTTTTTTGGTTGCCCTGCAATATGCCAAACAAAAACAAATCGATGAGACCGCCGGAAAAGGTCATGCCCACTCCCACGTTGAAAATGTGCATCAGCATGTAGGAAAGGCCGGCTAAGATACAGTGGATCACATAAAGCAGCGGCGCCACAAATAAAAAGGTAAATTCCAACGGCTCGGTGATGCCGGTTAAAACCGATGTGAGAGCGGCGGAAAGGAGAAGACCGCCGGCTAACTTTTTCCGTTCCGGTTTTGCGGTTTGGTACATAGCGAGGGCTGCTCCCGGGAGTCCGAAAATCATAAACGGGAATTTTCCGCTCATAAAACGGGTAGCGGAGACGCTGAATACCTGGGTGTTGGGAGAAGCAAGCTCCGCGAAAAAGATGTTTTGCGCGCCGCTCACCAAAACGCCGTCGATCAGGGCGGTACCTCCCACGCCGGTTTGCCAGAAGGGAAGGTAAAAAACGTGGTGGAGTCCAAAGGGAATCAGCGCCCGTTCGATCAGTCCATACAAAAACGTCCCCGCATATCCCGATCGGAGCACCAGTTCTCCTAAAGAGAAGATCCCTTTTTGAAGATACGGCCAGACAAAGAACAAAAGGGCGCCTAAGGGAAGAAACGAAAGGGCGGTAATAATGGGGACAAACCGAGTTCCCCCGAAAAAGGAAAGGACCGAGGGAAGGCGGATTTCACAAAATCGGTTGTGAAGATAGGCGGTGACGAGTCCCGCGATAATGCCGCCGAATACGCCCATCTCCAAAGAGGTGATGCCGCAAACCGACGTAATGGAGCCATCGGGGAGGGAATTGTCCTCTATCGTTTTTGTCAGCGTCAAAAGGGCGCTGATGGTGGTATGCATAATCAAAAAACCGATGGCGGCGGCAAGAACCGCCGTACCATGTTCCTTTTTCGCCAATCCCAGGGCAATTCCCAGGGCAAACAGGAGGGGGAGATTGTTAAATACCGCTTGTCCCGCGAAGGACATTAGGGTCAATATTCCGTTTAAAAGCGTTCCCTCTCCTAATATGGAAGTCAGATGATAGGTCTCCACAGTATAGGGGTTGGTTAAAGAGGAACCGACTCCGAGCAAAAGTCCGGCTACCGGCAGCAGGGCGATAGGGAGCATAAACGCTCTTCCAATGCGCTGGAGCAGTCCGAAACTGTTTTTCATGACATTTTTCATAGGGCTCCACCTACCCTCTGATTCGGGCGGTAAACGCTTTGGTTTCGCCGGCTTTGGCGTTTCCTTCGAAAACGGAACATCGGTTTAATCGATCGCTTTCCGGTAACACTACCGGGATACAATCCCGAATTTGACGCTGCTTTAAAAGCTCTCTGTCCACACGGCAAAGAGGCGTTCCTATTTGCACTCGGTCCCCTTTCCCCACAAGGGGGGTAAACCCTTCTCCGTTTAGGGAGACTGAGTCAATACCAATGTGGACCAAAACAGTAAACCCGTTGTCCAAAGAGAGGGTGTAAGCGTGTTTGGTGTCGGCAATACTGGATACTACGCCATCTCCCGGCGATACGATAAGGTCATTTTCCAAAAACAGCACGTATCCTTCTCCTAAAAGCTTTTCGGAAAAGACGGGATCCTTTGTAGCCGATAGTTCTTTTATTTCTCCGTCCGCGACGGCGTAGAGGGTAATTTCTTTCTTAAAGAGAGACATATGACTCCTTTCCCGGAACGGAGATGGTGTTTTGAATCCGTTCCCGCATGGGTAAAATCATAGAAGGGGGAAGGGAAAATTCCCGGATCCCCATTTGGATTAAGGACTCCGTCAAAGTAAGATCTTTGGCGAGTTCTCCGCAAATTCCCGCCCAGATCCCCGCTTTTCTCGCGTTTTCCGCCGTGAGGGCGATCAACCGCATAATCGCGGGATGATCCGCAGTAATAAAAGGGGCGAGACTTGGATTTTCCCGATCCGCAGCCAGTGCGTATTGGGTTAAATCGTTGGTTCCAATGCTGAAAAAATCGGCGTCCCGAGCTAAAACATCGCTGATGAGCGCGGCGGCGGGCGTTTCAATCATAACCCCGGTAAGGATATGTTCTTTGACCGGGATATTTTCTTTTCGGAGCGTCTTTTGGACATCTTGGAGACGCGCTTTCGCTTCGGTTAACTCCCCCTTTGAGGAGACCATGGGAAACATGATCCCCAAGTTTCCGTAAACCGATGCGCGGCAAAGGGCCCGAAGCTGTGTTGTTAAAATTTCCGGGAAGGTAAAGCTGTAGCGAATACCTCGAAGACCCAAAGCCGGGTTTCTTTCCTCGGTAGGAAAGGGAAAAGGAGCGCATTTATCCGCCCCGAAATCCATGGTCCGAACAATTAAAAGTCGGTCTTTCATTTTTTCCAACATGGACCGATAGATGAGAAACTGTTCCTCCTCTTTGGGAAGAACTCCGTTTTGAAGAAGGAATTCGCTTCGAAAAAGCCCTACGCCTTTGGCGTCGTTTTCCATTACAGCGTCAATTTCTTCGGGGTGATTCACATTGGCATAGACTTTGATTTCGACTCCGTCTTTGGTTTTGTCCGCTTGTCCTTTGAGCTTTTGAAGGACAGCTTTTCTTATTTTTCTCTTTGCCTTTTTCTCTTCGTAGGCTCGAAGGGTCTCCTCGTCGGGGGAGAGGAAAAGGGAACCCTTTTCACAATCCAAAATGGCGTCTCCAAATAATCCGTTTAAAGAAAGCGCTTCCGGCAGTAACAAAAGGGGGAGAGAGCGCGCCGCAGCCAGAATGGACGCATGGGCGTTGGGATTTCCCTTTTCCGAGATGACGCCGGTGATTTTCGGATCCTGGAGCAAAAAAACTTGTTCCGCCGTCAATTCTTCCATCACCAGAATGGAGTCCTCGGTAGGGGTGAGAAAGGAAAATCCTTCCCCCTTGAGAATTCCCGTCAACAGCGTCGTCAGCTCGGAGATATCGAAAGCGCGGGCGGAAAGATATTCGTCTTCTAAGGAAGAGAAAAAACGAAAAAAGTGGTCTCCGGCCTCTTCCACCGCCATAAGGGGGGAGAGACCTTTTTTTACATTTTCATCCAACCGGTTGAGGTAATCTTCGTCTTCCAAAAGCATCTTGCGGATGGAAAAAATTTCGGCCTTTTCTTCGCCTACTGTTTTTTTCGCGTTTTGGTACAGTTCGTCCAAAAGGGCTTTTGCTTTTTCCAATGCGTCCGGAAGAGATAGGCGGTGGGATCCGCCGGTTCCTTTTTTGAGTGGGATTAGTTTTCCCTTTGCCAAGCCGTCTCCGATTCCCACTCCTTTGATGATCTCCATACTACAGTTCCCTTTCGCAAAATTCTTTTACCGCTTTGAGCGCATCTTGTTCCTGGACGCCGTCTATGATAAAGGTTACATCGTCTCCTTTTTTAATTCCTAAGCCCATTAAGCCAATCAATTTCATAGCGTCGGCTTCCTTGTCTTGATTTTTGACCTTGACCGAGGCGTCAAGGGGCTTAATTAAGTGAATCAACTTTCCGGCAGGACGGGCGTGAAGGCCATGCTCTGCCTGTACTGTATGAGAAAATGTAAGCATAATATCTTCCTTTCCTTTTGGTTCTGTTGTTATTTTGATTCAAAAATGATGGAAAATACCCAAAACGCCGACTTTTCTTTTCCTTTATGATGAAAGAGAGAAAAAAGGGAAAGACTAAAGGAAAAGAAAAAGAGGGGGAAAGGATGAAAAGAGAACGAGTGATTGCAGCCCTCCTTTGGGGTTGCTTTTTGTTTTTGATCTTTCGGCTGGAATTGGTAAAACAGGGCGTAACTTTGTTGCTTTCCCTCCTTTCCCCGTTTTTGTACGGACTGGGTCTTGCCTACCTTTTTTATATTCCCATGGCTTTTTTGGAAAAAAAGCTATCTTTCCTTCAGAAAAAGGAGCGCATCGGTCCTTTTTTTCGCCCTTTTTGTCTCGTTGTTTCGGTATTGTTTATTTTGGGAATCCCGATAGCGGCAATTCTTTTTATTTTTCCTCAGCTGAAAGACGCGTTTTTCACGTTGACCACCAAGCTGCCCTTTTATTTTGAGAAAGCAAAAGATTTTTTGATTACTTTTTTCTCCCGATATGACGTAGATTTATCTCAGTTTCGGCGGATTGTCATGAACGAGAACTGGTTTGGCGACGGTTTGTTTTCCTTTTTTCGGGAAACGGCGGTTTCCGACGAGGTGACCTCGGTCGCCGGGGAAATTACCGGCGCTACTTCGGATTTTTTGTTCGGCTTTGTTTTGGCAATTTATTTTCTGTTGGAAAAGGAGAGGATCTTCTCTTTTTTGCGTCGGCTTTTTCTTTCCTTCCTTTCCGCTTCCCGCGCCAAGAAACTGTTTCGGTTTTTTTCTCTTCTAAATGAGGTCTTCTACGGCTTTTTTACCGGCCAGGCCGCGGAAGCGCTGATTCTCGGGGGACTTGCGTTTCTCGGAATGACGGCGCTTGGAATCCCTTACGCCGCTGCCTGCGCCGTCGTAATAGGAATTACCTCTTTTATTCCGTTAGTTGGGGCGTTTATCGGCGTCGCCTTTGGCTTTTTGCTCATTTTGACCTTGGATCCGGTAAGAGCGGTGGTGTTTTTGGTATTTATCTTCCTGCTTCAGCAGGTAGAAGGCTCTTTAATTTATCCGAAGGTGGTAGGAAAGAAAGTGGGCCTTCCGGGGGTTGCCGTTTTGGGAGCGGTCATTGTCGGCGGAAAACTTTCGGGGCTACTTGGGATTTTACTCAGTGTTCCCCTTTGCGGCGTTTTCTATGTCCTTTTGAAAAATTGGATGCAAAGACGAAATCCCCCTTTTCGGAGTTGATACGTTTTGTATTTGAAATATTCATAAAAGTATGGTATGATGTTGTTTAATCATGGAAATATTCGGAGGATTCGGGATGATTTGGTTGGAGAAAACGTCGGTGATGAATTTTGAAAACGCTATGCGCGGCGCAAGGAATCCTCTGAACAGCTGGCATTACAGCGACAGCAAAACGGAGCCGGACGGGTCTTTTCATTTCGGGGAAAAGGATCTGGATTTGGCGAAACGGCTCTGTGCGGCGGGAAGCGACCATCGGAAATTTTTGCGACAGATTTTTGTCTCGGTGGACATTACCGCTCCTTTGTATTGGTGGAAGGAGTTTGATACCTATAAAGTGGGGACGGTAGCCAACTCCACCAGTACCATGCATAAACTTGCCTCCTCACCTTTGACTCGGGAGAATTTTTCTATCGACTTTTTGGATGACGACGGCCTTCGGATGTTGGATTTTTTGATTTCGTATTTAGAGGATTTGAGAACCCGATATTTAAAAACGAAAGAAAAGCACGATTGGGAACAGATGATCGCTCTTCTTCCGGAAAGTTATCTTCAGCTTCGGACCTGTACTTTAAATTACGAAAACCTTCGGGGAATGTACCGGGCCAGAAAGGAGCATAAGCTTCGGGAGTGGAGAACCTTTTGCCAATGGGTGGAGCGTCTTCCTTATAGTAGTGCGCTGATTACCGGGGAGGAGAGAGAATGAAGGGAAAACTCATTGTCATCGACGGGCTGGACGGAAGCGGTAAATCCACCCAGAGCGAGCGGGTAAAAGACGCTTTAGAGAAACAGGGAGAACAGGTTTGCCTTATTTCCTTTCCCGATTATAACGAGCCGTCCTCGGCTCTGGTCAAAATGTACTTAAACGGGGAGTTTTCAAGCGATCCCTCCGGCGTCAATCCTTACGCGGCGGGGAGTTTCTACGCGGTAGACCGTTTTGCCAGTTTCAAAAAATTTTGGGAAAAAGAATATCTTGCGGGAAAAACTATTTTAGCGACCCGTTACACCACATCCAATGCCATCCATCAGATGGGGAAGCTAAAAAAAGAGGAGTGGGACGACTATCTTTGCTGGCTTTCGGATTTTGAGTATCAAAAGCTTGGCCTTCCCGTTCCGGATACCGTAATTTTTCTCGACATGTCCAGAAAGGTAGCGGATCAGCTGATCTTGAACCGGTATCACGGCGATGAGACAAAAAAGGACATTCACGAAAAAAATATAGCGTACCTGCTTTCCTGCAAGGAAACGGCGGCTTACGCGGCGAAAAAGCAAGGGTGGAAGGTAATCTCCTGCGACGACGGAGAGAATCCTTACCCGGTAGAAAAAATAACGGCGGAGATTTTGTCGGCCATTTTGGAGGAAAAGTTATGATCGCGGTTTTTTTAGCCAACGGATTTGAAGAGGTAGAGGCGCTCACACCGGTGGATTTTTTACGGCGGCTGGAGCTGGACGTGAAAACGGTGGGCGTAGGAGGAAACGTAATCCGCGGGTCCCATCATATTTCGGTGGTGTGTGATATGACCGCTGATGCGCTTTCTTTCGAGGATCTTTCCGGGATCGTTTTGCCCGGAGGAATGCCGGGGACGCTGAATTTAGAAAAAGACGAGACGGTTTTGAAGGCGATCCGGTACGGGTTCCAAAAAGAACTGTTGGTGGGGGCGATCTGCGCCGCTCCTTCGATTTTGGGTCATATGGGCCTGCTGAAGGGAAGAAAAGCAACCTGCTTTACCGGCTTTGAAGGGGAGTTGGAAGGAGCTACCGTTTTGTCGGATCCGGTGGTGGTGGACCGAAACCTTGTCACTTCCAGAGGCGCCGGAACCGCTTCCCAGTTTGCCTTCGCCCTGGGAGAAAAGCTCACCTCGAAAGAGCGGGTAAGCCTGCTGAAAGACGGAATTTTATGGCGGTAAGGGATATTCGCCGGGAGAAAAACGAAATTCGTAAGGAGATGAAAATGCTCCGGCGTAATTTTTCTCCTGAGGAAAAAGAAAAACGGGATCGGGCGATTTTCGATAAGTTTCTTTCCCTTTCGGCATATGAGAAGGCAAAGTGGATATTTCCTTTCGTATCCACCGCCATTGAAGTGGATACTCTTTCGTTAATTCGCAAGGCGCTTTTTGACGGAAAACGGGTGGCGGTCCCCCGGTGTACCCCGGGAAAAGTGGAAATGTTTTTTTACGAGATTGGTTCTCTCGATGAATTGGAGCCCGGCGCGTTCGGCGTGTTGGAGCCTAAGGGAGAGGAAAGCCGCAAGGTTAAGGGGGATGTCGACACCCTTTTGGTTCTCCCCGGCCTTGCTTTTGATATGGATGGATACCGCCTCGGGTACGGAAAGGGGTATTACGACCGATTCCTTTCCTCGTTTCCCGGCGTGAAAGCGGGGGTCTGTTACACTGCCTGCTTAAAACAGACGCTCCCCCATGGGCGTTATGACAAAAAGGCGGATTATCTCGTTACGGAGAAATTCATCAAAAAGTTTACCAATCAGTAAAGGGGGAAAAGAAATGGACGAGAACAACAAAAATCATCGTCGAGAGGAAAAACCGTATATTGAAACGGCGGCTTTTGATGAAGAAAAAGAGGAAACGGTGGATTCCCTCAACGGGAAGGAAAGACAGCCGCAGACGCCTCCTTCGGGGAGCCGCAAAAAGAAAATTGTCCGGAAACGGGTGTATCATGCCGGCAAACTGAAGGCGCTGATTTATATTGGAGCGGTTTTGGTTATTTGTGTGGTTTTGTCATCCTTCGCTCTCAACGCCATCACGGATATGCTCGCCATCTCCAAGCCGGATACGGCGATTTCGGTTACCATTCCCGCTAACGCCACTTCGGCTCAAGTGGGCGAAATCCTGGAGGAAGCCGGACTGATTCGGTATGGATGGCTTTTCGGATATATTTCCGATTATGAGGGCTATGATGGAAGGTACCAGTTTGGGACCCATGTCCTGAATACCAACATGGGATATACCACCATGATGAAGGAGATGGAGATCTCCGATTCGGTACGGGAAACGGTTACCGTTACCATCCCGGAAGGGTATTGTATTGGACAGATCGCCGCGTTACTCGAGGGAAACGGAGTTTGCGAGGAGTCGGAGTTTTTGAAAGCGATCAACGGCACCAGCTACGGTTTCTCCTTTGAAGACAGCATTCCAAACGATGATGAGATTTTTTATCGGCTGGAAGGATACATTTTCCCCGACACCTATGAATTTTATAAAGGAGACAGCGCCTTAAACGTCATTAAACGGTTTTTGCAGACCTTTGAGGATAAAGTGTTGACCCCGGAAACGGTATCCGCCATCAATCAGAGCGGGTACACTCTTCACGAGGTAATTACCTTAGCGTCTATTATCCAGGCGGAAGCGCCTAACGTAGAGGAGATGCTCAAGGTTTCGTCGGTGTATCATAACCGCCTCAACGATAAGCTCAATTTCCCGCGGCTTCAAGCGGATCCTACCCGGGATTACGCGAATGAACAGATTTTGGAGTCCAACCGGACCGACGCGGATATCATCGCTGATGCTTATGACACTTACCAGGCGGAAGGATTGCCTCCGGGACCCATTAACAATCCGGGTGTGGACGCGATCAATGCGGCGCTCAATCCGGCGGATACGGACTATTACTATTTCTGTACCAATTTAGAGACCCAGGAGTTTTATTACGCGTCCACCTTGGAAGAGCACAATCAGAATGTGTACAAAGCAGGATTGCGCCAAAGCGCATTTGAGTAACGGAGGCGTTTATGTTCCCTGAATTACTGTCCCCGGCGGGGGATCTGGAACGGCTCAAGGCGGCGGTTTGCTTTGGCGCCGACGCCGTATATTTAGGAAGTACCGAATTCGGTATGCGGGCGGCGTCCGCCACCTTTGACCTGCCCACATTGAAGGAAGGAATCGAATACGCCCATCAGCGGGGAGTGAAGGTCTATCTGACCTGCAACACCCTCCCGCGAAACGACGAGATTTTGCGGATGCCGGAGTTTTTGAAAGATACCTTTCGGCTTGGGGTGGACGCCTATATCGTTACCGATCTTGGCGTTTTGTTCCTCATCAAGAAGCATATCCCCGACGCCGAGATTCATCTCTCCACCCAGGCGGGCATTGTGAATTTCCTTTCGGCTACCGAAGCGTATCATATGGGCGCGAAACGGGTGGTTTTGGCGAGAGAGCTCTCGTTAGAGGAGATCCGGTTTATTCGGGAACATACGCCGCCGGAATTGGAAATTGAGACTTTCGTCCATGGCGCTATGTGTATGTCGGTGTCCGGAAGGTGCCTTATTTCCAATTATATGGTGAATCGGGACGCCAACCGGGGTGAGTGCGCCCAGCCGTGTCGGTGGGCGTATCATTTGATGGAAGAAAAACGGCCCGGTGATTTTTATCCGGTGTTTGAGGATGAAAACGGAAGCTATATTTTAAACGCGAAGGATCTTTGTATGATCGAATACCTGGATCAGTTGATGCAGGCCGGAATCACCTCGTTTAAGATCGAAGGGCGGGCGAAGTCTTCTTTTTACGTTTCGGTGGTGACCAACGCTTACCGGATCGCCTTGGACGCGTTAAAGGAAGATCCCGCGCATTTTTCTTTGCCTTCGTGGCTTTTGGATGAGGTCCGGAAAGTGAGTCATCGGGACTATTCTACCGGCTTTTATTTCGATACTCCCACTCAGCGCTATGAAAACGGGGGATATATCCGAAACTGTGATGTGATTGGGATCGTAGAAGGATTCGACGGCGAGTATCTTACGGTGACCCAGAAAAACAAGTTTTCCCAGGGCGAAGAGGCACAGCTTTTGGAGCCGGGACAAAAACCGGTTTCCTTTTTGATATCCTCTTTATTGGATGGGGAAGGGACGCCCATCCTTTCTGCACCTCATCCTCATATGACAGTAAAAATCCCGTTTTCCCGTCCGGTGGCGCCGGGCAGTATTCTTCGCAAAGAGATCGGTTAAAAGGAGGCAACTATGGAAGAAAAAAATGTTTCTCCGTTTCAATTTGGATTACAGCTTTTAAAACGTCTGGTTTTCGCGACCGTGATCTGTATGTTTGTCTGCTTTTCGATGAGCTTCCTTCCGGAATACGGAATCAGCGGTTATATCTGGATGTCCGTGTTGACGGTAGGAATCTCGGGAGGGATGATGTATCTCCACGCATGGTCGGTGGGAGACCACGATGCCAACGCCGTTCAATTTGGAAGGATGGAGCCTTTTATGCTGAAAGGGCTGTTTGCGGGGTTATACTTAGTTTTGTTTGTTTCGGTGCTGGCGATTCCTCTCGCCCTTTCCATCGCGGGGATCTTGCCGATCGATTTTCTTCCGTTTTACCGTCTTTTGAACTCTCCTCTTTTGGGAATCATCAATTTGATCCATCCTTACGGCGCCATTCCCCATGCTGAGGTGCTGAAGACGGAGACAACGGTGTACCAGGCGGCGACGGCAGGAATGAGCTGGGGACAGTTTATTGGCGTTATCCTTTTGCCATTGATCTATCTTCCTTTTACCACGGTGGGTTATATTTTTGGCTACAAACGGTTTTCCATCATTGAGAAAGTGGTTTATAAAAACTAAAAAAAAGAGAAAACTAAAAAAGACCGTCGGCCTTAATGGAAAGCGATCTATGCAATTGGAAAAAGCGCCAATCTGGCGCTTTTTCGGTTTTAGGAGGGATCATTTTGAAAAAAGTATTTTACCATGGGACCATTATTACCATGCAGGAACAGTCCGCCGATTACCTTGTGTTTGATGATGAAAACGGGCGCATCGAGGAAGTAGGCAAAGGGCCATGTCCCGAAGGAATCGAAAAGATCGATCTTGACGGAAAAGCGCTTCTTCCCGCTTTTATCGATAGCCACAGTCATATTTTCGCTTTGGCAAAATCCTTTTTAGAGGTTTCCCTCAAAGGCGCCGCTTCCCACGAGGAAGCGTTCCGTCGTATTCGTAGCTTTCTTTCGGAAAATGAGGTAAAAAAAGGGGAGTTTATCACCGCCTCTGATTACGATGATTCTCTTTTTTCCGGTGAACCGCCTTTTACCGCCGAGGAGATCGACGAATATTTTTCCGAATACGCTGTGGTGCTCATTCATCAATCCCGGCATTTCGGTGTGCTCAATCGTTTGGCGCAAGAAAAGCTCTCTCTTTTTTTTTTTTTTTTTTACATTGCCGAAACGCCGTTTATCGAGGGAATCCAGAAAATTCCAATGCCGTCGTCGGAAATCCTCAAAAAGGCGTTTTTGATTGCGCAAAAGCTCTACCTTTCCTATGGAATCACTACGGCGCAGGAAGGGATGATGGTAAAGATGCTTTTTCCTTTGTACCAGATGTTTTGCAAGGAGAAAACATTTCTAATCGACGTGGTGGGATACCCGGATTTTGAAAGCTTTCCTTTGTATGCGGAATCCTTTCCCATGGACCACTACCAAAACCGGTTTCGTATCGGCGGGATCAAGGTCATTTTAGACGGCTCTCCCCAAGGGAAAACCGCCTGGGTCACCGTTCCTTATACCGATGGAAGCGAGGGGATTTCCAACGTGGAAACCAAAACGCTTCGGGAAATTATCCGGTTTGCCTCCCCGCGCCGCATTCCGGTTTTGGCGCATGGCAACGGAGATAAAGCCATCGATCAATTTTTAGACGCTTTGGAAGAAAACAACGATACGACAACGCGGAATGTTTTGATTCATGGCCAGCTTGCCCGCCCCGATCAGCTCAAAAGGATCAAGGAGCTTTCGGTGATCCCTTCCTTTTTTGTAGGGCACGTGTATTACTGGGGCGACGTTCATATGGAAAATTTAGGGAAAGCAAGAGCCGAAAAAATCTCGCCCCTTGCTTCGGCGCTCAAGGAAGGAATTTTGTTTACCCTTCATCAGGACGCGCCGGTTATTTTGCCGGATATGCTGGAGACGGTGCGGATTGCCACGGAACGCAAGACGAAAAAGGGCGTTCTTTTGGGAGAAGGGGAACGGATTTCGGCTTACGAGGCATTGAAAGCGGTTACCATCCATGGGGCGTATCAATACGGGGAAGAAAAGGAAAAGGGAAGTTTGGAAAAAGGCAAATACGCGGACTTTGTGATTGTAAGCGCGGATCCTTTGAAGAATGATCTGGCTTCCATTACTGTGGAAGAGACGATTTCCCGCGGAAAGACGCTCTATCGGGCAGATCATTCCCTTTCTCACTCCGGTGCGGAATAGAGGCAAACGCCTTGCCGCTTGACGGTAAAACAGAAAAATAGTACAATAAAAAGGGCTTCCCGCGAAGCTCTTTTTTTATGAAATTTTTCCGGCGCTTTATAAAGGACGGACCTTTCAGCCCAGGAATATTTTTCTCTTTTTTCGAATACATAAAGAGCGTAAGGCTTGGAAGGTAAGGTGAGGAAAACGAAAAAGGAGAAAAAACAGATACTGTGGGTCGCCGCACTGTTGGGACTGATTGCCGTTTCCTTCTTTTTAGCGGGAAATATGAAAATCCGACTGGCGTCGAAGGATCAAATTTCCGGTGAAGCGCCGGTGGTGATTATTGACCCGGGACATGGGGGAATTGACGGCGGGGCGGTAGGCGTAAACGGAACCGTGGAAAAGGACATCAATTTGGAAATTGCTCTCGTTCTTCGGGATCAGCTTACCCTTTTCGGTTACGACGTTTTAATGACCAGAGAAGACGATCGCTCGATACACGACGAAGGGGTCACCGGAATCGCCAACCAAAAACGTTCCGACCTCAACAACCGGCTGGCGTTGATGAATGAATATCCTGACGCCGTGGTGGTGATGATTCATCAAAATCGGTTTAGCCAATCCAAATACAGCGGCGCACAGGTCTTTTACGGGAAAAACCATTCGGAGAGCGCAGAGCTTGCCAAAATTATACAGTCTGCTTTCGTCCGTTTGTTGCAGCCGGAGAACACGCGCGCGGTGAAAAAAGCGGGGAAAGATATTTTCCTTTTATATTACAGCGAAAATCCCATTGTGATGGTGGAATGCGGCTTTTTGTCCAACCCGGAGGAGGAAGCGCTGCTTTCTGACAGAGAATATCAACAGAAGGTTGCCTTTACGATCGCCGACGGTTTGACGGAATATGAGAATCAAAAAAGCAAGGAAGAAAAAGGAGACAGTCATGGCCAAGAAAGCAACGACCCTTTATCAGTGCAGTGAGTGCGGGTATGAGACGGTAAAATGGTTGGGGAAATGTCCAAGTTGCGGAAGTTGGAATTCTTTTAAAGAGATCATCCCTGAACCCGAAAAAAAGGGAAGGGGAGAGAAAAAGGGCGCCTCCGTTTTCTCTCTCTCGAGCGTAGATTTAACCGATGATATTCGTTATTCTACCGGAATGGGCGAACTGGATCGGGTGCTGGGTGGAGGATTGGTGAAAGGCTCCATTGTGCTGATAGGGGGAGATCCCGGAATCGGGAAATCGACGCTGTTATTGCAAATTTGCGAAAAGCTCGGGAAAAATCGGAAGATTTTGTACGTTTCCGGAGAGGAATCCATGCGGCAAATTAAGCTGCGCGCCGATCGCCTCAACGTAACGACGCCGTCGCTTTTTTTGTATTCCGGTACTGATATGGACGAGGTTTTTGTTACGGCGGAGCAGGAAGCTCCGGATGTTTTGATTGTGGATTCCATTCAAACGATGGTGCTTTCGGCTCTCTCGTCCTCGGCGGGAAGCATTACCCAAATTCGGGAATGTACCTCCGTCCTTTTGCGTTTGGCGAAGGAAAAAGATATCACTGTGGTGTTGGTGGGACACGTTAATAAAGAAGGAAATTTGGCGGGGCCTATGGTGTTAGAGCATATGGTGGACGCCGTTTTCCAGTTTGAGGGGGACAAGTCGCACAGTTATCGTATTTTACGCGCTGTGAAAAACCGATATGGCGCCACCAACGAAATCGCGGTGTTTGAGATGGATCACCACGGCTTGAAAGAGGTGCGAAATCCTTCCGCGATGCTTCTTTCCGAGCGACCGGAAAATGTGTCGGGAAGTTGTGTTGCGGCGCTTTTGGAGGGGAGCAGGCCCCTTTTGGCGGAAGTACAGGCCCTGGTCACCAAAACCGGATTTCCCGCGCCGCGGAGATTATCCACCGGCTTCGATTATAATCGGATGTCGGTGCTTCTCGCCGTTTTGGAGAAACGCGCCGGATTCTTCTTCGGAAATTTGGACGTTTACGTCAACGTGGTAGGGGGATTTCGTCTGGATGAACCGGCCGCGGATCTTCCGGTGGCATTGGCGGTAGTTTCGGGGCTTTTGGACCGTCCTACGCCTTCTTCTCTTCTCGCAGTGGGTGAGATCGGATTAGGCGGAGAGATTCGCTCGGTTATTCGGTTGGAAGAACGATTGAAGGAAGGGGAGCGTTTGGGATTTCGCCGGTGCATTGTTCCGTATTCCGCTTTGGATCAGCTGAAAGCCAAGAAGACGATGGAAGTGATCGGCGTGAAGAATGTCAAAGAGGCGATTGCCGTTTTAGGTAAGTAAAAATAGGTCTCCTTTTTAGGATTTTAAGCCAGTTTTCCGGCAAAATGAAAACGGGAACCATATTTCCCTTATCAACCGCTTTCGGGTGCCATCGCCGCCCCCATATTGTTAAGATCACATATGCCCAAATCGGTAATTTTGCCGATCATACCGCCGGTTACCCGGACTTTTCTTTGTTCACGTCCCACAAAAACGGTTCCGGCCGCCGTGGCTGTCCATTGCGCAGTAGGCGGACGGTGGCTTCCGTATCCTAAAGGAAAACGGAATTGCCGTTCTGCTGTACAAAAATGGGAAGAGGTAACGGCCGCGGCGCGACGGGCGTATCCTCCATCCACAAAAAGAGACGCTAAAAGGAGACTTTCCGCCATGTTGGAACAAGCGCCGTAAAGTCCCAAAAAGGGGATTTCAAAGTCTCTGACGCCATAGTGCGTGGCAATACATTGATTTAAAAGGTCGCCCCCCAAAACAACATCTAAGTCCACTGGATTCAGATGCGCTCTCTGAAAAGCAAGCCGCATTGCTTCTTTTTGCAGGCGGCTTTCCGCTTTTTCAAAGCTGTTTTCCCCCAGACGATCGTCGTTAAAGACCAGAGGAAAACAGTCTTTTAAAGGACCTTCGCCCTCTTTTTTTCCTACCGCGACGCCATAGCTCTCTACGAAGACGCCGTTTGTAAAACGATATCCGCTTCGTTCGTCTTTCATCTTACGATCCTCCTATCCGAAAAAGTAGTAATAGAGTCCGTATAGCCATGCTGCCGCCATACCGTAAACGATAACCGGCCCGGAAATCACAAAGAGCTTTGCCGCCAGTCCCAAAATCATTCCTTCGCTTTTAAATTCCAAAGCGGGAGAGACGACGGCGTTAGCGAAACCGGTAATGGGAACCAGTGTTCCGGCGCCCCCATGCTTGGAAAGCTTGGAATACAGTCCAAGTCCCGTAAGCAGCGCGCTTAAGAAAATCAGCGTCACCGAAGTGGCGGTTCCGGAAAGCGTGTCCCCTAAATTTAAACTTTGGTAGTAGTTTACGAAAACCTGCCCCAAAGTACAAATGAGTCCCCCGATTACAAAAGCCTTTGGAAGAGTGAGATAGAATTTTGTATTGGGCGATGCTTTTTTTGCCATTTCTCCATATTCTTTTTTGGATAACGTCATAACCATCCTCCTTATTTCAAGAGAAGAAAATTCTGCCTTTTTCTTTTTTTCTATATGATTAGAATGGGATGAATAAAAATAAATATCAGTGGAAATATTTGTTTTGTTGACATTTTAGAATAATTATAGTATACTACTTTTATAAATACCTTTTTTAGGTAAAATCAATGGCAAGAAGGATAAAAAGTATGGAGCAATATCGGAGGATTTTGAAGGATTACGGCTTACAAATTACCCGCCAACGGCTTTTAGTGCTCAAGACCTTGAAAGAATTAAACTGCCATGTGACGGTGGATCAAGTTTGCGGTGCGTTGAAAGAACGGAACATTGTGCTGACGGTGGCGACCGTTTATAACATTTTGAATTTATTTGAAAAAAGTGGTATTATTATGCGGTTGAGCGCCGCGGGCGAACCGGTGATCTTTGACGTGAATACCCATGAGCATGCCCATGTTTGCGATTTGTCCAGCCGGGAGGTCGTCGATTATAACGATAAGGAACTGTTTCAGATGATTAAGGAATATATCCTCGCCCATCCTCCTAAGGATTTCGAGATTGAGCGGATCGATATCAATTTAATTGCGGTTCCCAAGGCGGATGGAGAAACGGCGTAAACGACGGAAAAGAGGAAAAAATGGGATATCCCGATGAAAAAGTAATGCAAACATGGCTTGATGCTTTCGAAGGGCTGGATGTGCATGTGAAAAAAATGTTTGGGTGCTGTTGCCTGTATTGTGATGATCAGCCGGTGGGCTGGTTTGACGGGGATGTGTTTTCTCTCCGGGAGGTGGGGCTTTCCTATTTGCCGGCTTCGTTGAAAAGACCATCTGCGGAAGATAAAGTACAGGAGATAACGATTCCTTTGGAGTATTGTAACTGCGCGTGGCTTCCGCGAGCGGTGCAGGATACTGCGAAAATACGGAAATCCGGAAAAAGATAAATGCTCTTTTTGGGTTAGGAAGCCGTTTGGAGTGCAATCCGTTTCCCTATCGGTAAAAAAGCAGGAAATCTTTGTTGATTTCCTGCTTTTTTCTATTTGTCAAAAAGGCGGCCCTTCACATACACCGCTTTGATATCTAAATTTTCATCCATCAATACAAAATTCGCAAGCTTGTTTTCGGAAATACTCCCCATCTTTTCTATCCATCCAACCGCGCGGGCGGGGTTCCAACTCGCCATTTTGACGGCGCTTTCCAAAGGGATCCCGAACGAGACCGCTTTTTTCATACAGGAAAACAGATCGGTCACCGAACCTGCCAGCGTTCCGTCTTGCAATGTGGCTTTATTTTTTTTGACAGTGACTTCCTGCCCGCCTAGGGAATAGGTCCCGTCTTGTAAGCCGGTTGCCCGCATGCTGTCGCTGATGAGGATGAGATGATCGTCTCCAAACATCCGGTAGGCGGCGCGGACAGCGGAAGGATGGACATGGACGCCGTCGCAAATCAATTCCGCGTCGGCGTTCGCATCCATAGCCGCGCCGATGACGCCGGGATCCCGGTGAAGGAGCGGCGGCATCGCGTTAAATAGATGGGTAATCCGTTTGGCTCCCATTTGAAAGGCGGCTTTGGCGGTTTCATAGTCCGCTGTCGTATGGGCAAGAGAAACGAAAACCCGATCTTTGGCTTTTTGGATCAGCTTTTCGGCGCCGGGAAGCTCGGGGGCGATACAAAGGGTTTGGAGCTTTCCTTTCGCGCTGTCCAAAAGGGAGAAGAAAAGCCTTTCATCCGGCAAAGCCAGATAGGATCCTTTTTGCGCGCCCTTTTTTTCGGGATTCAAAAACGGACCCTCCATACAAATCCCGAGAAATACGGCTCCGGTCTCGTTGGGGTAGGATGCCGCTTGTTGAAAAAGATGGGAAAGAACGTCGGCGGGAAACGCCATAGACGCCAAGCTAACGCCGGTAACGCCGTGTTTTCCTTGATAAGCGCAGATGGCGTCGAAGGCTTCTTTTGTCCCGTCGCAAAAGTCGTATCCCCCGCAGCCATGGAGATGGATATCGATCAATCCGGGAATGAGATACAGATCTTTGGCGTCGATAACTTTTGGATCGTCGCTTTGATGGGAGAAGTGTTCGCCGTCGGTAAACACATCCTTGCGGACAAACCGAAAATCTTTGGTATAAACCAAAGCGTTTTGAATATGCATAGAGCTGTTCCTCCCTAAAATAACCGTCTTTTTCCATCTTACCGGAGAATCGAAAATTTTGCAACGATTTTGTATTTATAAGGGAAAAAGGTCTTTACCGGGAAAGGCAAACAGTCTGGTTCGTTGACAAAAGAAAGGAAATAGGGTACAATTACCCTTAAGTTGCATACATTGTAACGATGCGGAAAATCTAAGAAAGGAGATCCGTTCAAAAAAGCGCCAGACCCGGACTCCGCATATGGGTGACGAGGTGGAAAGTGATCGAAAATTCGGCGGATGCTTTCCCGGGATGCGAAACCCGGAGGCTTTGGAAAAATCCCTTTGGAAACGGAGGGGACAGAGACAAAGCTGTTCGCAAATCAAAAGGAAAAGAGGTTATTTTATGTGCGGAATCGTGGGATACGTGGGGAAGATGCAAGCGGAGCCTATTCTTCTCGACGGTTTGGAAAAATTAGAGTATCGGGGATATGACTCGGCGGGCGTTGCCATTTTTGACGGCCGAAGAATCAATATTGTGAAGGAAAAAGGGAGACTGTCGGAGTTAGAAAATAAGCTATCGGGGATCGGAGGACTTTCGGGCACCTGCGGGATCGGGCACACCCGTTGGGCGACCCACGGAGAACCCAGCGATTACAACAGCCACCCCCATTTCAGCCGCCGGGTGGCATTGGTGCATAATGGGATCATCGAAAATTATTTGGATCTCAAAAAGATTTTGATTGACAAGGGCTTTGTCTTTACATCCCAGACCGATTCGGAGACGGTGGCGCATTTGATCGATCTGTACTACGAATCGGATCCTTTGGCGGCCATTTCCAAGGCGTTAAAGGAAGTGCGGGGATCCTATGCGCTGGGAATTTTATTTGAGGATCAGCCGGAGACCATCTACGCGGTACGAAAAGACAGTCCTTTGATTATCGGCGTTTCCGAAGAAGAGAATTTTATCGCTTCGGATATTCCCGCCATCTTAAAATATACGAGAAGATATATCCTTCCGGAAAACGGGGAGATCACCGTGGTGAAAAAGGATCAGATCCAGATGTACCGGGAGGATCTCACCCCCTTTACGCCGGAAATTTTGACGGCGAACTGGGATTTGGAGGCGGCGCAAAAAGGCGGCTTCGATCATTTTATGCTCAAAGAGATTTTCGAACAGCCCGAGGCGCTCATGAAGACGGTGTCTCCCAGGATCAAAGACGGGATTCCTTCTTTGACCGAGGACGGTATCGACGAGGAGAAACTCAAAGCCGCCGGCAGGATCCATATTGTTGCCTGCGGCACGGCGATGCATGCGGGACTGATTGGAAAGCAGGCGATGGAGCATCTCGCTCGAGTACCGGTGGACGTCCAGATCGCATCCGAATTTCGCTATAACGATCCCATCCTCGAAAAAAACGACGTGGCGATCATTATTTCCCAGTCCGGGGAGACGGCGGACACCTTGGCCGCTCTTCGCCTTTGTAAGGAAAGGGGAATCTATACCATTGCCATCGTTAACGTCATGGGTTCATCCATCGCCAGAGAGGCGGACGGCGTGATCTATACCTGGGCCGGTCCGGAGATCGCGGTGGCCAGCACCAAAGCCTATACGGTACAGATGGGCGTTTTGTATCTTTTGACACTGATCCTCGCGAAAGCCAGAGGGACGCTTACCGATGACGAGATCCGGGAATATGTCAAAACTTTACTTCAGATCCCCGACCAGATGCGGTTGCTGCTTTCTAAAAGGGATACCGTAAAGGAATATGCCCTTCATTTTTCCAAAGCGGAAAGTCTTTTCTTCTTAGGGCGGGGGATCGATTACGCGTTAGCTAACGAAGGCTCGTTAAAATTAAAGGAAATTTCCTACATTCATTGCGAGGCCTACGCCGCGGGAGAATTGAAGCACGGCACCATCTCCCTCATCACCGAGGGGACGCCGGTGATTGCGTTAGCGACCCAGGCGGCGCTTTCGGAAAAGATGGTGAGCAATATCAAAGAGGTCAAGAGCCGGGGCGCCGATGTGTTGACCTTTGCTCTCGAGGGAGTCAATATTCCTTCGGAGGTTACCGATTATCTCTTTGAGATCCCAAAGGCCAAGGCGTTATTGACGCCCCTTTTGGCGGTAATCCCTCTTCAGCTTTTTGCTTATTACACGGCGGTGGAGCGAGGCTGCGATGTGGATAAACCGAGAAATTTAGCCAAATCGGTGACGGTAGAATAAGAAAAAAGGCAGAAAGCTTTCGGGCTTTCTGCTTATTTTTGGAGGACATATGGACGAGCTGTTAGCGCGGTGCGAATGCTGTCCCAGAGAGTGTAAAGTTAATCGCCTTGCGGGCGAAAAAGGGGTTTGCGGCGTTTCGGGGCGAGAGGTTCTGGTGGCGAAGATCATGCTGCACCGGTGGGAAGAACCCTGTATCTCGGGAAAAAGAGGGGCGGGAAACGTTTTCTTTGCCGGGTGCAACCTTCGGTGCCGGTTTTGCCAAAATCACCAGATCAGTTTTTCTCCCAAGGGGACGAAGGTTTCCGTTTCCAAATTGGTGGAGCTTTTTTTCTCTCTGGTGGATCAGGGAGCTCAGACCCTCAATCTGGTGACCCCTACCCATTATCTGCCCCAGATCATCGAGGCGTTAAGCCTTGCGAAAAAAGAAGGGCTTTCGGTGCCGGTGGTCTACAACACCGGCGGATACGAAAAGGCGGAGATGATCCGGCGATTAGACGGCCTTGTGGACGTATACCTTCCCGACATCAAATATTTTTCCAGAGAAAAGGGCGCTTCTTTCGCCAAGGCGCCGGATTATTTCGAACGGGCGATGAAAGCGGCAAAGGAAATGGTCCACCAAACGGGAAGGATCGCTTTTACCGAGGATGGGATCCTAAAACGGGGCGTGATTTTTCGCTATTTGCTTCTTCCCGGGGAACTGTCGGAGGGGAAAGACATTTTGGAGGCTTTATACTCCCGGTTTCAAAATCGGGTTTATTATAGCTTAATGAGCCAGTACACGCCGCCACCTTTTTTGCGGGAGGATCCGGTATTATCCCGGCGGGTCTCCAAACAAGAGTACGAGGAGCTTGTCTCCTTCGCATGGATGCTTGGGATCCAAAACGGTTTCACCCAGGAATTTTCCTCCGCGACCGAGGAATACCTTCCCGATTTTAGCGAGCGCGGGTTTTAGAAAAACCGGATCCCAAGATAGATCATCAAGGCGATCAAAGCAACCCAAAGCACCATAAATAAGGGGATCAGGATTTGAAATTTCAGATGGCGGGTTTTATGGTGAAAACGGCGCATGCCGATCAAAAAGCCGAACGCGCCGCCAATCCCCGACCACAAAAGTAACGTTGCCTCCGGGATTCGCCAGCGTTCCTTCTGCGCCCGGCGTTTGTCGGTGTAACAAAGGAAAAAGGCGACGAGATTTACGGTAATCAGATAAAACAAAACGGTCCAAACCAAAAGCTTCAAGGGATACCCTCCTTTCTTTTTCAGCATAACAGAAAAAAGGGCGGTTGTCGAGAAAATCCCGTCATCTCCTTGTTTTTTACCGGGGAAAATGGTACAATATGGACGTGTGTGTTTAGGAGGAATGAAAAATGGAGCTTTCGCAGGATTTTCTCCCGGTATTGCTGGGGAGTGATATGAACGTTTACGGTATGGCCCGGTCCTTTCACCAGGCATACGGATATCTTTCGGTCGCCATTGGAAAAAACCGCCTCGGCGCCACTTCGAACAGTAAGATCGTAACGGTAGAGGTCGTGGAGCCCAATATCGAAGACGACGCGGTTTTTGTAAAAACCCTTATGGATTTTCGAAAACGGTACCCGAAGTCCCTTCCTCTTTTGCTGGTGCCATGCGGTGATAATTACATTAAACTTTTGGTGCGCAATCAGGATGCTTTGCGGGAGGCGTACCGTTTTGCATGCATGGACGAAGCGCTTTTGATGCGCCTTTCCATCAAGGAGAATTTCTACGCGGTCTGTCGGGAAAACGGTTTTTTGTTCCCGAAAACGACTACCTGTACGCCGGAAAATTACCGGGAGATCTCCCTTCCTTTCGATTTTCCCGTCATTATCAAGCCGTCTAACAGCGTCGCCTACTGGAACTGTAAATTTCCTCATAAAAAGAAGGTATTTAAGGCGGAAAACAAAGAGGAATTCGACGCCATTTTGCAGGCGATCTACGCTTCCTCCTACCAAGACCACCTCATCATCCAGGAGTTCATTCCCGGCGACGACACCGGAATGCGGGTGATGAACTGCTATTGCGGCACCGACAAAAAGGTCCGGCTGATGGCGCTGGGTCAGGTGGTGCTTGAGGAACATTCCCCCGAGGGGATCGGAAGCTACGCCGCCATTTTAAGCGCCGAGGACGCCGCTATTACCGAGCAGATCCGGGCGTTTTTGGAAAAAGTAGGGTATGTAGGATTTATTAACATCGATATGAAATTTGACCCGAGGGACGGAAAATATAAGCTGTTCGAAATGAACTTAAGACAGGGGAGAAGCAGCTTTTTTGTCACCGCTTTGGGGTACAATTTGGGGCAGTATCTGGCTGAAGACGTCATCTACCACCAGTCATGCCCTTTGACTATCGCCAAAGGAGATACCCTTTGGACGGTGATTCCGGACTGCATCATCAAAAAATTTGTTCAAAACGAAGCCATTAAGCGCAAAGCGTTACAGCTGATCAAGGAGAAAAAGGTTTGTAGAAGCCTCCTTTATGAAAAGGATCGTTCGGCGAAGCGGCTTTGGTATTACCTGAAAAACCAGCTCAACTATATCAAAAAGTACAACAAATATTTCAATAACAAAGGATTGCACGAATGAAAAAACTTGGGGTGATTGGCGGGCTCGGTCCTATGGCCTCCGCCTACTTTTTGGAGCTTTTGGTCCGTATGACCAAAGCCGAATCGGATCAGGAGCATCCGGACGTTTATCTTTTCAGCATTCCCTCGACGCCGGATCGGACGGCTTACCTTTTGGACCACACCAAGGAAAGTCCCCTTCCCGCAATGATCAAAGCGGGGGAACAGCTTTCTTCCCTTGGGGTTTCTGCCATCGCCATTCCATGCGTAACGTCGCATTATTTTTACGATACCCTCTCTAAAGCGATCCCTGTGCCGGTGATCCATGCGGTGCGGGAGACGGCGCGGTATCTCAAACAAGCTAAGATAGGCAAGGCGGGAATTTTGGCCACCACCGGGACGGTGGAAACAAGGCAATTTCAAAACGCCCTCACCGAAGAGGGGCTTTCCTTTGTGCTGCCGGAAAAGAAGGAACAAGAAAAGGTAATGGAACTGATCTATGCCCAAATCAAAGCGGGACTGCCGCCGGATCTGTCGTTGTTTTCGGCGCTTTGCGATAGCCTTCGAAAACGGGGCGCGGAAACGGTGATTTTGGGGTGTACGGAACTGTCCTTAATGAAGCGGGATCACGCCATCGGCGGCGGTTTTCTCGACGTATTGGATGTGCTTGCGTTTGAATCGCTTTCGCGCTGTGAAGTCCCGATTCGGGAAGAGTACCGTAATTTGATCGTATAATTTGGAAGGGGAACAGAGAGTATGTGCGGCTTTGCCGGCTTTACCAATGTAAAAAAAGTAGAGGATCCCAAAGGGGTCGTGACTGCCATGGCGGACGAGATCCGTCATCGCGGCCCGGACGACGGGAACATTTATGTAGACGACGAGGTGGCGCTCGGGTTTCGCCGCCTTTCCATTATCGACCTTTCCGGCGGAAGCCAGCCCATCTTAAACGAGGATGGCACCAAGGTTTTGGTTTTCAATGGGGAAATTTACAATTACCAGTCCATTCGGGAGGATCTCGTCAAGCGGGGACATGTATTTAAAACCGCTACCGATTCCGAGGTTTTGCTCCACGGTTACGAGGAGTACGGGGAAGAAGGACTGTTACAAAAGCTTCGGGGGATGTACGCCTTTGTCATCTGGGACAAAAGGGAGAAGAAGCTGTTTGGCGCCAGAGACATTTTTGGCATCAAGCCTTTTTACTACTACCGCAAGGATGATCTCTTTTTCTTCGGAAGCGAGATCAAAAGCTTTTTAAAGCACCCCCTGTTTCAAAAGGAATTAAACGAAGAACGCCTTCCCGATTATCTTTGCTTTGAGTATCTTCCCATGGAGGAGACCTTTTTCAAAAACGTATATAAGCTCAAAAGCGGACATTATTTTGTATGGAAAGCGGGGGAGATGGAGATTCGCCCCTATTTTGAGGTTCGCTTTGAAATCGATGAGGGAAAGACCCTGGAGCAGTGGGAGGACGAAATCGCAAAGACCTTTTCCCAATCGGTAGAAGCCCATAAGATCAGCGACGTAGAGGTGGGATGTTTCCTTTCCAGCGGTGTGGATTCCAGCTATGTGGTAAGAGAGGTCTCCAAGGTCACCAAGGACGTCAAGACCTTTTCGGTGGGCTACGCCGAGGAGAAGTACAGCGAGCTTCCCTACGCCCAGGAGCTTTCCAAAGAGATCGGCGTTCAAAATATCTCCAACAAGGTGTCCGCGGAGGAGTATTTCGCCGCCGCGTCCAAGATCCAGTATTATATGGACGAGCCGCTTCCCAATCCTTCCGAGGTGCCCCTTTACTTTTTGGCGCAAAACGCCGCGAAATATGTGAAGGTGGTGTTGTCGGGAGAAGGCGCGGACGAGCTGTTCGGAGGGTATCCGATGTATCTCGAGGCGGAGCATTTTGCTAAGTACAGCCGTATTCCCAGAGTGATCCGGAAGGCGGCGGCGGCAGTCGCCAAGCGTCTTCCCGATCGCACCAAGGGAAAGCGGTTTTTGATCCGGGGAGCGATGAAGCCCCACGAGCGGTTTATGCGCAATAATTATGTTTTCCATCAAAATGAGCGGCAAAAATACCTGAAAAAGGATTATCATGCGACAAAGCCGGAGACGTATGTGAAGCCCTATTTCGATCGGGTAGCGCATCTCGACGAGCCTACCCAGCTTCAGTATGTGGACATGTATACCTGGATGCTTTACGATATTTTGCAGAAAGCCGACCGGATGAGTATGGCCAATTCCTTAGAGCTTCGGGTCCCCTTTCTGGACCGGGAGGTCCTTTCTTTGGCGACGAAGATCCCCGGACGGTATCGCGCCCATAACAACGTGACAAAGGTCGCCCTTCGGGGAGCGGCGCTGCGTCAGCTTCCGGAGCGCACCGCCCATCGGAAGAAATTGGGCTTTCCAGTGCCGCTAAACGACTGGTTAAGGCAGGACAAGTATTACGGGATGGTCCTCGAGAAATTTAACGGAGAGATCGCCGGACAGTTTTTCAATCGGGAAGCGATCCTAAAGCTGTTAAACGATCATAAAGAGGGAAAGGCCCATAATATGAAGAAGATCTGGACCATTTACAGCTGGATCTTATGGTACGAGGAATTTTTCGTCTATCGCTGAGCTTTATGACAAAATACAGACAGGAGAAGCACGATGTTGGAAGGTATGTTTGTAACGGTCACCGGGTTTTCCCATTATTGGGACAAGAAGCCCTTTTCCATTGGACAGCAGCTTTTATGCGCCAAGGAACCCCAAAATCCCCACGATTCGGAAGCTATCGCGGTGTTTACGCTGGGTGGGTATCAGGTGGGATATCTGGCGAACGGGGTGAAAACCAAAGCCAACGGAACCTTTTCGGCGGCGCGGATCTATGACCGGGTAGGGAACTGCTTTCTGATCGAGGTTTGCTTTTCCACCGATACCAAGATTATCTGCCAGGTAATTTCTCCTAATGTTACCGATGGGCGGGTACTGGGCGCCTTTTTATCTTCCGATTCCGAGGAAGAGGAGAAGCTTTTTTGACCAGAAAAAAACGTAAGCGCGGAAAAGAGCGAAAGCTTTTCCGCGTTTTTTGTTTCGGTAGCCAAATGCGAGGGACTTGTTTCTTTTTTCGATATATGGTATAATGAATTTCATAATTATGGATTAGTCATATATCACTTGACGATCGCTTATGTCAAATAAGGAGGCGCTTATGGAAAACATTATTTATTATTTTTCCGGTACCGGTAACTCGCTGATGACGGCGAAGGTGTTAGCAAAAAAATTGAAGGGAGAGACCGAGATTCGGGCTTTGACCAACTATCTTGATCGGGAGGAGATCGTTGCGGACGCCACGGAAACGGTGGGGTTTGTGTTTCCCATTTATGGCGGAGACGCTCCGTGGCCGGTGAAAATGGCAGCGGAGAAAATGCGCTTTCCCAAAGGCGTTTACCTTTACGGAATCGGAACCTGTAACGAGCGGGGCGGCCACTGTATGGATATTTTTAACGGCTTGTTGATTCGGCGGGGTTACGCCTTGGCATACGCGAAAACGTTGGATATGCCGGGAAACTGTATGGAAAGTAACGAAAGGGAAAATAAGGAGCGGCTTCGTTTGATGGACAGTCGGATCGCTCTGTACGCGGAAAATATCAATAACCGTTTTCACGGTACCGTCGCAAATTACGATTCTCCGGAAAATACGGCGTCGCAAACGAAAGAACGCTACCAAGGCCGTTTTGCCGGCTGGCTTGGAGATCTCGATCGCTGCGTCAGCTGCGGGATTTGTGAGAAGCTTTGTCCTATGGGAAATATTCGGATGGAAAATGGGCTTCCGGTGTTTGGCGATAACTGTGCCTTTTGTTTTGGCTGTTTTCATTTTTGCCCGCAAGGCGCCGTTTACAAAGAAAGCCCCGGCTTTGGGTTAGAAAACAGGCGAAGCCAGTATCATCACCCGGACGTGAGCTGGCAGGATATTGGAAAGCAGCAGGAGAGGCGATAACAAAAGCGGGAAGGATTTCCTTCCCGCTTTTTCCATTAAATCATTTACCCCGCCGGTTTTATTTTTCGTCGGTATACGACTGGACCAGCTGCTTTTTGGCGTCGTCTTGCTTTCGGATTTCCTCCGCCGTTTTGCTTCGCTTTCCGTGGCAGATTTCCAACATCTCTTTCGCTTCTTTGACAAAAAAGGTGGTGCCCCCGTCGTCGATTATGTATTCGCACCGTTCCATAGCGCTTTTGTAGGCGCCAATCAGTACGTCCAGCTTCGCTAACCGGTAGGCGGCGGTGATTCGGCTTAAGGGGTAGGAAGCGATATCCATAAGCGCCTCCGCGGTTTCTCTGCTGTGGTGATAGTTGTTGTTGTGAACCGCTAACATATTGTCGATGATGTTCAAAAGCTGGCGGCCGTTGGCGGCTTTATTGGATTTGGGCTTCAAATTGACGGTAATGCTTCGAGTCCGCTCCCGCATATCCATCAGCGTTTCGGTATCTCCCAAAGCGTCCGCGATGTTGGCTAAGGTGCTGTAATATTGGAAAAAGCGGGGGGAGTTGGGCTTTGGAAGATGGATTTGATCCATAATCTCCTTCGCTTTTTGAAATTCGCCGGCGTAATAGTAGCCCCGCGCCCGGTTGAGGTCGGCACTGTAAGGCTGGAACTTATATTTTTTTAAAATCTCAAAAACGGCGGCGTATTTTTTCGGGTCACAGTCTCTCAGCAAGATCATATTTAAATCGGAGGATTTCACTTTCCAATAGGTGCGAACGGCGTAGTTATACGCCAGTACACCCAGCATAAAAAAGGCAAACATAAATAAGGTGTAGCCCCGGACATAGGTGAGATAGGAAAAATAGGCCACAAGGGGGATGGTCAGCAGGTGGGCGATACCTACTACCAGCAGTTTTTTGTTGTGGAAGGCGACTACCTGATCCACTGTCATCCGTTTGTAGTTGATCTTTCGTTTTGCCATACATTCATCCTCGCTTTCCTTTCTATTTTTGCATAATTTTTCCGGAAAAGCAAGCAAATTACGTGAACAATTCGAAAATGGTCCCTTTTTCCAAAGGAATCGGAGATTTTACCTAAAATATTTTAAGAAAATATTCTTTTTTAAAAAACTATTGACTTAGAGGGAACTCTAAGTGTTACAATAAAGAAAAAGTTTTCACTTATGAACCAAAGGAGGACATTATGATTTATAAACCGTTCCAAAATGTATCCCTCTCTACCCTGGGTATGGGGAATATGCGCCTTCCCACCAACGATAAAGGAACTATCGACCGGCAAAAGGCAAAGGAGATCATCGAATATGCCTACCATAATGGAGTCAATTATTTCGACGTAGCGTACCGGTATCACGGCGGGGAAGCGGAAAGCTTTGTGGGGGAGGTTTTGTCAGAGTTTTCAAGAGACAGCTTTTATTTGGCTTCGAAAATGCCGGGACATATGATGAATTACATCGACGGAAAGCTGGGCTTTCAAGGGTACTTAAGCGACTTTCATGTAGATTCCATCTCCGAAATTTTCGAAGAACAGCTTCAAAAATGCCGAGTGGAATATTTTGATTTTTACCTGCTCCATAACGTCTGCGAGACCTCTTACGATTTTTACACCAACGAGGAGCTTGGGGTAGTTCGTTATCTGTTGGAGCAAAAGAAAGCGGGCAGGATCAAACACTTAGGTTTTTCCTCTCATGGCCGTCCCGAGACCATCGAGCGGTTTTTGGATCATTATCCCGGTATCTTTGAATTTGTCCAGATTCAGTTAAACTACTTAGACTGGTCGTTGCAGGACGCGGGGAAAAAGTACGAGCTTTTGACCAAACGAAATATCCCGGTGATCGTGATGGAGCCGGTTCGGGGCGGGGCGCTGGCGAATCTGCCGGAAAAATCCGCCGCAATGCTGAAAGAGGCCCGGCCGGAAAGTAGTCTGGCATCTTGGGCATTTCGCTTTTTACAGTCTCTTCCCAATGTTTTGGTGGTGCTCAGCGGTATGACTACCCTGGAGCAGCTCAAAGAGAACATCGATATTTTCTCTAAGGATGACGCCGCCACCAAAGAAGAAACTGCCCTTTTGTTCAAAGCGGCGAACGCGATGGGCGACTTTGTTCCCTGCACCGGCTGCCGGTACTGCGTCGAGGATTGTCCCCAGCATCTCGATATTCCCAAGCTCATCACCATGTATAATGAGCTCACCTTCTCGGGAAAGAGTACGTTGAACTTTACGGTAGGCGGTATGAAGGAAGAAGAACTTCCCTCGGCATGTATTGCCTGCGGCGCCTGCCAGCGGGTATGTCCTCAAGGACTTCCCATTCCGGAGATTATGTCGAAATTCGCCGACGGGTTAAAATAGGAAAGACCATATAACGAAATTCCTCGCCTTTGGGCGGATGCTCATAAGCGAGGAATTTACCGAAGATAACAATTTACCATTTGTTAGATGGGATCGCTAACGGAGCGATACTTGGTTTGAACCAGGTATCGCTCATTTTTTTGTTCTTTTGTGGAAACAATGGATGGATTTACACCTTTGGTTACAATTCTGTCATGTCTGTTTTCCATGGATTTCATCATCATTTTCAATATATTCAAGAATATCTCCGGGCTGACATTTTAAAACATGACAAATAGCGTCCAGCGTACTAAAACGAATGGCCTTTACTTTCCCGGTTTTTAAATAAGAAAGATTGACATTTGATATTCCAACTTGTGCGGCAAGCTGGTTTAATTTCATTTTTCTATCCGCTAAGAGCCGATCAAGACGAACGATAATCATAATGTGTGATCCACCTCGTCTTGTAAATCTATGCCATAATGAATGATATATGCGGCTACAATAAAAGCGATGCTCGGAATGAGAAGGTTCAACATATTTGAGCCTGTGTGAATTGTCATTCGTCCACTGGAAATGAGATTAGTAAAGTAGCAAATAAGTAATTTGATACATGGCACAAATAGCCCTACTGAAAATTGAATTAACCCATAGTAAAGCAAATGAGCAGCATTTTGCGGTACAAAAATTTGGCCTTGCGATACATTGAAAAACACACGGCTTAGAAGCCAAAATGCAAAAATCAATGGAATGATGTTGATAGCATACATAAGAGAAAGCCCGACTTGTATTGTTCGGTCAACCTGACCATCGTCGTTTGCCCAAACATGGATGCTGTCGCCCATATCAACCGTAAGATTCCGGGAATGCGGCGCATGATTTTCTTCCGCATAGATTGCCTGTTCATAGCTTCCAGCACCCGAATTGGTATGGAGAGTAAAAGAGATACGTCCCATAAACCCCAAAACAAGACAAAAAATATAAAAGGCTATAACAAAGTAGCAGACAAAACGCATAAAATGGGAAGCGGATTTTGCGTACTTTTCGTTTAGAAGCTTTTGGATCAGTTTCATAGCAATCATCTCACAACTATAATACCAGGTAAATTTGCTCGAGTCAAGAATTATTTAATGTATATCATTAAAAAATAAGCGTAAAACATTAAAATAATTCAAAATTTAGGATAAAGCGAAGGAAGAAAGCCGGGGAAAGAGCCGTCGTCTTTCTCCGGTTTGACTCGCTGTGGATCAGCACAAATGGGTTTAAAAAATGAGCTGAGCGCGGGAAAAGAGGGGATTTTTTCTGTGGGAAAAATCTGTATTTCAATAATAATTACTATATTTTATTGACATTTTTACCAAAAACAGGTATTCTTATCTTGTAAAATAAGGTAATGAAAAGAATTGCGGATGAAAGAACGGAGGAGAAAATATGAAAAAACGATTTTTATCTACCGTTGGAAAACGCGCCGGTTTGGGATGCTTTCTTTTTCTCTTGCTCCTTTCTTCATGTGAAACGTCTTCTATGAAAGATCAGGGGGGAAAGCTTCCCTGTCCGGTGGTCGAAAGACAGGGCCAGTTGTACTTTACCGGCGAAAAGCAGGAGAGCCTGTATTCCTTTGACGGGGAAACAGTGACCTTGCTAAAAGACGGGCCGGTCTCACCCTGCTTCTTTCCTGTGGACGAGACCGTTTATTTTACCGACGGAAAGGGCTTATTTGGGATCGATACCGCCACAAACCAAATCGAGGAAAAGAAGCTTGAGGGGGCAGACGGGGCGCTTTCTCTTGTATGCGTGCAAAAGGGAAAGCTTTATTTTTCTTCGGCAAAGCCGGAGCGCACCGATTATTTTGCGCTGGATCTTTCCTCTATGAAGGTAAAGCCCCTCAAAGATGGGGTTTATGTGGGAAGCGAAAGCTATGCCTTTATGTTTGAAGAACGGTTTTTCTACTGTTACCAACCAAACGAGATTATTGAGGTCCCTCTTTCGGGAAAACCGGTTGTCCACACTTTTGATACCATTCCTCCTTACTTTTTCTTCCTATTCGGGGGAAGGGAAGGAGTCTATGTATTGCAATATGCGGAAGATGATCCTCATTACTATCGGATTGATTTAAAGACGGAAAGCGTTTCTCCTATAATTTTCCCCGAGGCTTGCCCTTTTCGCTTTTTTGAAAATGAAAGTAGTCTTTATTATTTCAACGATCCTCCACTTTTTGCTATGTTCGATCCAAGGGATATTTTAGCGGGGGATCTCTATCGGTATGATCCAAAAGAAAACCAATCGGTCTTGATCGCAAGGGACATTCCTTACGATCGGAAGAGTACGGGATCGGGAGTAGCTTCCATCGGGATCGGCGTTACGGAGCATTATTATTTCTTCCGGTATGACGACCCTTTGCCGGATGCGGACACGGAAAAAGCGCTTACGGTATATGGGGAGGGGGATTTCCCCGCATATAACTACTGTCTCCATCTGGAAAGCGGGGAGATTACCCTTTTGTTAAAGGAACTTCCAAAATAAAAATAGGACCCACATAAAAACACCGCCCCATTTGGGACGGTGTTTTTGCTTTAGGCAATCAATTCCGGGTGGAAATGCTGAAGATAATTGTACATCGCTCCCGCCAAATTCGCCTGGCCCAAGTAGGCGCAGGGAACCAGATGTGCGGTAGGAACGCAGGGAAATCCAAAGTTATCGTAGATCCGGTTCAACTCGTCGTTTACATCTTTGAAAAAGCGGGGATCTCTGGAAATACCGCCGCCCAAGGCAATTTTCTCCGGTGCGAAAACGATATGGAGATTATGGATCATCAAAGCGATATGCTGGATAAATTCGTTGTAGATCGCCGTGACCGCTTCGTCTCCCTCATTGACCCAGGCCATGATTTTTTTACCGTCTACTGTACCTTTGGCTTTCTGCTCTTGTGTAGCCACATCGGTGAGCACATTATTGGAGCCATCCTGGAACAGCCGGCTTTCGGTAGCTGCGGCGGCGAGAGCGCTATTTCCGGAATCCATGCCTTTTAGCTGCGCGACCTTCATATTCAGTCCCATCATCGCTGCTTTCAGGCACATGGTATTTTGCATACCGTACTCTCCGGGATTGACCAAAAGGTAGGAGAGTTCTCCGGCGGAATAGCCGCTTCCCTTATGAATTTTACGGTCTTTGATAATTCCGCCGGCAACGCCGGTGCCAATAATAACCACAGCGCTGTCGTTGGTATCCTGAAGGCTTCCTTTCCATACTTCCGAAAGGGCGCCGCATTTCCCATCATTTTCAATGGAGATGGGGACGGGAATATGGGGCTTTAGAATTTCGAGAATATTTTTTTGCCACAGCATCACATAGGCGCCGCCACCGGAAAGGAATCCGGTATCCGAATCCAACATTCCGGGAAAGCTGATGGCGATCCCCTCAACTTCGTCTTTATGTTTTTCGTAAATGGAGACCACCGTATCGATGAGCTCCTGCTCTCCGGAAACGGGGGCGGGGGTTTCGCCAAATTGATCCATATTGGCGTTTTCATCCATAACGCAGGATTTCACCGAACTGCCGCCAAAGTCCAAAACCAGGCACTTCATGTTTTTCTTCCTTTCTCGCGCTTTATTCGTCTCTTTCAATCAAAGCGCCGCCGTTGGTGGCGATAACTTCCTTATACCAGTAAAAGCTCTTTTTCCGGTACCGCTCTAACGTTCCGGTGCCGTCGTTGTTCCGGTCTACATAGATATAGCCGTAACGTTTCTTCATCTCGGCGGTGGAGGCGCTGACCAAGTCGATGCAGCCCCAGGAGGTGTATCCCATCACTTTGACGCCGTCTTCGTTGATGGCTTTGCCTACCTGGACCAGATGGTCGTTGAGATAGTCGATCCGGTAATCGTCGTTGACCGTCTTCACACCGTTTTCCTCGATGAGCTCGTCTACCGCGCCCAGTCCGTTTTCTACGATGAACAAAGGCATCTGGTACCGGTCATAGAGGGTGTTTAAGCTGTAGCGAAGACCCTCGGGATCGATTTGCCAGCCCCAATCACTGGCTTTTAAATAGGGGTTCATGGCGCCGTTAAACATGTTGCCGTTTCCTTTCGCCGCTTCGGGGTCGGCGGAGGCGCAGCCGCTCATATAGTAGCTAAAGGAGATAAAGTCCACCGTATTTTTTAAGATCTCTTCGTCGCCCTCTTCCATATCCAAAACGACGCCTTTATTTTTCATGTCGTTTTTCATATAGTCGGAGTAGTAGCCTCTCGCATGGACGTCAGTGAACATCAAATTCTTCTGATTGGCCTGCATCGCGGCGATTACGTCGGCGGGCTTCGGAGTGAGGGGGTAGGTGGGAACGCTGATGACCATGCATCCGATCTTGGCGTCGGGGATGATCTCGTGGCAAAGCTTCACCGCTAAGGCGCTGGCCACAAATTCGTTATGCATAGTCTGGTAAAGATCCTTCGGGGTGAGCTCGCTTATGGGCGTCATAACGCCCGCCGCCATGTAGGGGGAGTGGAGCACGCAGTTGATTTCGTTGAAGGTGAGCCAGTATTTGACCTTATCTTTGTAGCGGGTAAAGACAGTGCGGGCATAGCGGGCAAAAAATTCGATGAGCTTTCTGCTGCGCCAGCCGTCGTAGGTTTTTGCAAGATACAAAGGAGTTTCGTAGTGAGAGAGAGTTACCAAAGGCTCGATCCCGTATTTTTTACATTCATCGAATACTTTATCGTAGAACGCAAGTCCCGCTTCGTTGGGCGTTTCCTCGTCGCCTCTCGGGAAAATTCTCGTCCAGGCGATGGAAAGGCGAAACACCTTAAATCCCATTTCCGCCAGCATAGCGATGTCTTCTTTGTAACGATGATAGAAATCGATACCGATGAGCTTTAAGTTATCCGGGGTGGGTTCGTCGGTGATGGGGCCTTTGAGGCCTTTGGGATACACGTCCTGGATAGAAAGGCCCTTTCCGTCTTCGTTATAGGCGCCTTCGTACTGGTTTGCGGCCACTGCGCCGCCCCAGAGGAAGTCTTTTGGAAAATTCATATTGTTTCCTCCTTATGTCGGTTTCGGGATTTTGTCCCGCCAGTACGATTATACAATAAATGATGGGGGAAGTAAAGGAAAAAAGTTTTTAAGAGAAGAAAAACAATTTTTTGTAAACAGGAGCTTTTCGAGTTACAAAAAACAGGGACATTTTTTGTATGGATTCTTCTCTTCGGGCTATGGCTTTTTGAAACGATCTTCGGTAAAATAGAAGTGACCGCTTTATGCATAAAACAGATGAAAAATCTATTTTAAGGAGGGCGTATGTATGAAACCGACTCTCGACTGGCTTTCCGACCCCAGAATTTTTGAAGTAAACCGGGAAAAAGCGCATTCGGATCATTCCTATTTTGTAAACGGCAAAGAGCCAAAGCAATATCTCAACGGGACTTGGAAATTTATCTATTCCGAGCGTCCCGCCGACCGGCCGGTAGATTTTTTTAAGGTGGGCTTTTCTACCGCTGATTTTGGGGAAATCAACGTTCCCGGACATATTCAGCTTCAAGGTTACGGAAAACCTCAGTATGTCAATATGCAATACCCCTGGGAGGGACATGAATCCCTTATTCCGCCTCAGATCCCTCAAAAACAAAATCCTGTGGGAAGCTATGTCAAATATTTTGACGTAGACGCCGATTTGCTCTCAAAGGAAGTGTATCTTAGCTTTCAGGGGGTGGAGACAGCCTTCTATCTATGGCTCAACGGGGAATTTGTGGGGTACGCGGAGGACAGTTTTACCCCTTCCGAATTTCGTATTACGCCTTACTTAAAAGAGAAGGACAATGTCCTTGCGGTGGAAGTGTATCGCTATAGTACGGCAAGCTGGTTAGAGGACCAGGATTTTTGGCGGTTTTCGGGAATCTTTCGGGATGTATATCTGTATGGGATTCCGAAGATCCATGTTCGGGATATGAAAGTCACGGCTGATTTTGATTGGGAACATCAAAACGGGATTTTTTCGGTTTCTCTCGATGTTGTCGGAGACGATGGCTTGCTTCGTCTCACTTTGGCGGATAGCCGCGGAAATTTGGTTTTCGAAAGCGACGGGGAGGTTACAAACTTCGTCATTCCCAACATTAAGCCATGGAGCGCGGAGGAACCGAATCTTTACACCCTTGTTGTTGAAGTCACGGATCGAGACGGGGTTATGGTAGAGACGGCAAAAACAAAGGTCGGATTCCGCCGGTTTGAGCTAAAGGACGGTTTGATGCGCTTAAACGGAAAGAGAATTGTATTTAAGGGAATCGATCGTCATGAATTCGACGGGGCGCGAGGAAGAGCGGTGACCGAAGAAGATATGCTATGGGATATTCGCTTTCTAAAGCAAAACAATATCAACGCGGTTCGGACTTCCCACTATCCCAACCAGTCTTTTTGGTATCGGCTGTGCGATGAATATGGCATTTATCTTATGGATGAAACCAACTTGGAAACCCACGGCACATGGCAGAACATGGGAAATATGTCGAAAAATATTATTCCCGGATCCCTTTCCGAATGGAGAGAAACCGTCCTCGACAGGGCGAAATCTATGTACGAGCGGGATAAAAACCATGCCTGCGTTTTGATCTGGAGCTGTGGGAATGAGAGCCATTGCGGCGAGGACATTGCGGCGATGGCGGAGTATTTTCATCAGACGGACCGTACCCGGCTGGTGCATTACGAAGGCGTTGTATGGAACCGGAAATATGATTCCATTACCGATATGGAAAGCCGAATGTATCTGAGCCCGAAAAAGATCGAGGAATATCTCAAAAAGAACACGGGAAAGCCCTATATCAGCTGTGAATATATGCATGCTATGGGAAATTCTCTCGGAGGCCTTAAACAATGCGTCGATTTGGAAGAGCGGTATGAGGCATACCAAGGCGGCTTTATCTGGGATTACATCGACCAGGCGTTAGAGAAAAACGGGGTTTTGGCTTATGGTGGAGATTTCGGCGACCGGCCCACCGATTACGGTTTTTGTACCAACGGGATCGTTTACGCGGACCGAACCCCCTCTCCCAAGGTCCAGGAGGTCAAACAGCTTTATTCCAACATTAAAATGGATATGAAAGGCAACGTGCTGACCATCAAAAACGAGAATCTTTTTATTGATACCAGCGGCTATGTATTTCAAGTCACATTGAAAAAGGAAGAAGAGGTTCTGGATACCAGGACGTATCACCTCACCGTTTTGGCGGGGGAAGCACGCAGTGTAACGGTAGATTTGACGATTCCCGACCGGAGCGGGGAATACACCCTCACAGCCAGCGCGGTTACCGCCAAGGATACCATTTGGGCGAAAAAGGGGCACGAAATTTCCTTTGCCCAGGAGGTTTTTACCGTCGGAGAAAAGAAAGCGCCTTTGGCGGTTGGACAGGCGGATATTGTATACGGGAATTTTTGCGTCGGCGTCAACGGGGAGAATTTCTCTATGCAGTTTGACCAGCGCGAGGGAGGGGTTACTTCTCTTGTTTACGACGGCAGGGAATACATTACCCGGGTCCCCAAGGTCAGTTTCTTTCGCGCGCACACCGACAATGACATCGGCGCGGGATATCCTTTTAAAAACGCGCAATGGGAAATCGCGGGTAAATGCGCGAAATTACTCGGGGATCAGTGTACCACGAAAAAAGAGTCGGATCATTTAGCGCTTACCTTTGTTTACCTTTCCCCGAGCGTGCCCGCATTTACATATAAGGTGGTATATAAAGCGTATTTCGACGGCCGGCTCGGTATTAAGGTAGAGTATCCGGGAGTGGAAGGGCTTCCCAATATGCCGGTACTGGCTATGGACTTTAAAATGAAAAAGGAATATAATCAGTTTACTTTTTACGGGTTAGGTCCGGAAGAAAACTATTGGGATCGAAAAGAGGGAGCGAGGCTCGGAGTCTATACGTCCACCGCCGAGGAGAATTTTACAAGGTATTTGAATCCCCAGGAATGCGGAAACCGCATGGGGGTCAGATATGTGGAAGTATTTTCTGAAAACGGAGGGGGAATCCGGTTTCAAGCGGCGGCAGAACCTTTCGAAATGAGCGTGTTGCCTTACAATGCGTATCAATTGGATGGCGCCGCTCATCGCGAAGAGCTTGCGGAATCTGAAAACACTTGGGTGCGGATCGCCGCAAAGCAGATGGGGGTCGGCGGTGAAAATTCCTGGGGAGCACCCGTCTATCCGGAGTTTCAGCTTTCTGCCAAAGAAGAAATGTCTTTGGAATTTGAAGTTTGTCCCTTGGCGAAAAGCCGGGTATCGAGCGGAAAGAAAACGAAAGCGTAACGATGCAAAGAGAAGGGAAATCCCGAAAGAAGAGGACGCGTCCTCCTTTTATCGATTGCAACAAAAAAGAGACGGATAAAATCCGTCTCTTTTCGTTTTACTTTTTGTTATTTGTCGTCCTTTTTGCTGTTTACCGCAAAAGCGGGGGCGTTGTTAAAATTCTCCACAAGGAAAGAGATCAATTCCTCGTCGAAAGGCGCCGCCAGGCGGGTGTTGTCGGAAAAGACCATGGTCGCTTTCTGTTCTTTGGTATAAGGCGTCCAAAGGGGGAGATCCTTATGGTTGGGATTACCGTTTCTCGCGAAGTTTACCCATGCGCCGCAAATCTCGTTTTCCAGCTTTTGAGAAACGGGAGGTTGGTTGCAGATGGGAATGTTTTCCGCGTTGTGGAACACAAAGGGGATCTCGGCACAGTGCCAGGATGTTTTGCCGCCTTCATAGGGAAAGTCGAAGGCAAACAGGTAGCTAAAGGTTTCCGCCTCGCAAAGAGAAGCTCTCCGATCGAGAAAATCCAAAATGGAACGCCGTAAAAAGGTATCCAGACTGAGAAGATCGGTGATATGCTTGTCCGGATACGCTTTGGAAAAGAGAGCCACGGCGGCTTCGGTCTTATCGCCAAACCGTTTTTTCAAGAGCGCAAGGCTCTCCTCTTTAGAGAGATTATGTTTTTCCGGCACGGAGAAGGGAGAAAATTCGGCAAATGTGCTTCCTACCATCACCGGCTTTTTAGAAGCGGCTTCGGTAAAGGGATAGTCGATGCCGTCTCCCAAAAACCAGTCGTTGACCTTGGGTCCCCATCCGGTGATGACACCCTGGCTTTGTAAAAGCTCCATGCCGCTGATGCAGGCTTTTTTCAATCGCTCCCAGGGAAGGGCTTGTAGCTCTTCTACCGAGGAAAGGCCTTCCGATTTCATAATTTCTTTGGCTAACATAGTGCAGGATTCAGTGGAACCCAAGGGCAGCTCGCCTTCGTGGGAGGTACCCGACTGGGTAATGCCCCGATTAAACAGCGCGTCCGCGGCGGGTACCTGCATTAAATCGTGAATTTTTCCCGAGCCGCCGGACTGGCCGAAAAGGGTTACGTTATTGGGATCGCCGCCGAAAGAGGCGATATTTTCCTTGATCCAGGTTAAAGCGGCTACAATGTCCGCCAAACCGGCGTTCCCCGAATTTTTGTAAGCTTCACCGAATTCGGAAAGATCTAAAAATCCTAAAACGTTGAGACGGTGATTTAATGTTACAACAACCACATTCCCGAATTCCGAAAGGTTTTTTCCGTCATAAGCGGGCATCTCAATAGAAGACCCCGCCATATATCCGCCGCCATGAAGCCACACCATAACTGGGAGGTTCGCGGAAGGATCCAAGTTCTGGGTCCAGATGTTGAGGGAAAGGCAATCTTCGGATTGTGGCCAGAAACGATGGGGGGAAAAGATATCCCCAGCCGGGTTGCCGTCCTCCAAAAGGGGCGCGGTGTAGCCGTAAGAAAGGGCGTCTTTGATGCCATCCCATGGCGCTACCGGTTTCGGCGGCATAAACCGTTTTGCGGTAGCGTAGGTCACGCCATAAAAATGGAAGGTGCTTCCAAAGCGAAAGCCCCGAAGCGCACCTTCCCTGGTTTGGACAACCGGCTCAAAGCCGGTGCAAAGAAAGGGTTTTGTCATTTTTTCTCCTCCTTATGTATCAAGCCGCTTTGCATCAGTCGGTCTTCATATCCCCACGGCGGCAAAAGCAGCGTTTGTAACGTAGAAATTTCCTGTTGGCTGGAATTGATGTATTCGGTGGGAGTCATCTGATAAAATTGAGAAAAGATCCGGTTAAAATTCCGGATAGAACCAAAGCCACAGCTGCTGGCCACATCCGCAATGCTTTGCCGATGCTCTAAAAGGAGAGAAGCGGCGTATTCAATTCGGTACATGTTCAGCAAATAAGAAAAATTGGTTCCAAAGGTTTGATTGATGAAGGATGAAAGGTAATTGTAGCTGTACCCTAACTCCTGCGCCATGGATTTTAAATTGATGTCATCATGGTAATTTTCCTGGATATAATAAATAATGCGCTCCACCAAATCGGTATGGGAAGAATTCAGTTCCACCATTTTACAGTTCTCATAGGCGAGGGCACAGATATGATAGAGGAGAGATTCGATCTCAAAGGTGCTTTTGGCAGACTGAAAGCCTCTTACAAAATCCTTGCCGGGAACGGTGAAAAAAGGATCCTCGAACGTTTTTCCCTGAATTTCCTTGTAAAAGTCGCTCACATAGTCGCATGAAAAAATGCACATAAAGTGGCGGTCGGTCATCGTCTGGTAGCTGTGGATCTGATTGGGGAGCACCAAAACGGCCTGGTTTGGACCAAGCACCGAGGTACTGGAACCCACGGTGATTTTGAGCTGGCCCTCAAAGCACAGCGCAAATTCAAAGCTCTTATGGAGGTGAGAACCGTAGGAATAATTTTCCTTAAATTCGTGGTAGAGATACTTCGTTTTATTAGAACGATGGGATTCGTAAAAGATCATACAGACCTCCCTTTTGTCAAAAAACCTACAGGAATATATTTATTATATTAGATTTTTTATGAAAAATCAATCTTTTGTCTAATAAAAAAGATGGGGAAAATAAATTCTGTCTAAAAATGAAAAAATTATTTCTTGCCCCTTTATTTTGAATCAGTTATCATGAAGACACGTTCATCAAGCATGATGAATGGCCTCCTTTCTTGTTTTCATGAAAAAAGGGCAGAATGTAAGGTCTGCCTTTTTTCATGGGCGGAAAGGAAATCTTTTTATGGAGGAAGAAAAATGAAAAAGCTGTTGACGTTGCTTCTCGCTCTTTCGATGTGCTGTACGGCCTTTGTTTCCTGCGGCGAAGATACAGACAATTCATCGAACAGCGGTAGCCAAGGCTCCCAGACGGCGGAAGAAGATACTCTCGAGCCCTTGACCGAGATTACTCTTCCCATTTCCGAGGAGCCTATGAGTTTCACTCAGTGGCGTGTTTGGTCTAGCGATTATATGACCAACTACGGAGAAACCACTGCGATCCAGAAATTGGAAGAAATGACCAACATCCATGTGGATTACACCTGTGTTCCCAGCACTGCCGGCACCGAGAAATACGGTCTGATGCTGGCTTCCGGTGACTTCCCGGATATGATCTACGATGGCGGTACCACCCCTTATCCCGGCGGTGAAGAGGCGGGTATCGATGATGGCGTTTTGCGTGATCTGACTCACTATGTTGAGTACTATATGCCCAATTACAGAAACCTGATTGCCACCAATGAGGATGTAAGACAGGTTGTTGTTACCGACGAAGGCAATAACGTAGGCGCTTATATGATCCGTACCCGTGTGGATGGTGCCAATCACGAGGTCGTGATTGAAAACGAGCCCTGCTGGGCTGGTATGGCGATCCGTCAGGACTGGCTGGACGAGCTCAACATGGAGATCCCCACCACCATTGACGAGCTCCATGACGTTCTGGTTGCTTTCAAGGACAACTATGGCGGTACCATGGATCTTTACAGCGACGGTACTTTGGGTTATGACTGCATCCTTTCCGCGTATGGTGTCACTTCCGACTTCTATATGAACAATGGTAAGGTTGCGTATGGTCCTACCACCGATGCTTACAAAGAGTATGTGACTCTGATGCGTGACTGGTACGCCGAGGGTCTTATCAACCCCGACTTCATCACCAACACCGGTTGGTACCTCACCAGCGACAACACCAACTACGCGAACGATGTAATCGGTGTGGGCATTTATCTCCACGGTTTCCTTGGTTCTTACCTGTACGATACCGGCGCTACCGCTAACGAAGACTTCTATCTGTCTCCTATGGTTGCTCCCGTACTGAACGAAGGCGATCCCGTTGTGACCACCTACCAGGCTCTGATCGCTTTGCAGCCGGTATATGCCACCACCTCTGTCACCGACGAGGAGATGCCTTACCTGGCGCAGTGGATCGATTATCATTACACCTACGATTGGGATGTAATGTGCTCTTACGGTCTGGAAGGCGATAGCTACACGGTAGACGAGAACAGCGAGTGGTACTATGTGTTTACCGATAAGGTTACCCATCCGGAAACTCCCGGTATGACCACCACCTCCGCCTTGGCTTTTGTTGCTCCCAGCTTTGACATCGGCTATATGGACTGGAGATCCACCTGGCAGAACTTTGAGCTGTCCGGCAACGACTGGTCTCAGAAGGGCTATGAGACCTGGGGTCAGCAGACCGATGCGATCATGCTTCCTGCCGGCGCTTCCTTTACTGCGGAAGAGTCTCAGGAGTACGATGATATCTTCCTCGATATCGACACCTATGTTCAGGAAATGACCGTTTCCTTCATCATGGGCACCAGAGATATCGATGCGGAATGGGATACTTTTATCAATACCATCAATGGTATGAACATTGATCGCTGCATCGAGCTCAAGCAGACCTCCGTTGACCGTTACACCGGCAAAGAGTGGAAATTGGCCGACTTGATTGTTGAATCCGGCGACGATGCCACTTCTTCTTCCGAAGTATCTGAGTCTTCTGAATCCTCTGAGTCCTCTGAGGCTATGGAGTCTTCCGAATCTTCTTCTGAGAGCTCCGCTGAGTAATAATTTAATATGTCACAACGTCTGCGTGTCGGGTATTTTACCTGACACGCAGAAAATTTAGAAAATTGAATAACAGACAGACAAAAGACGGTAAATAGGTTTTCCAAAGAATATTTTCCACTTTTTCAACAAAAGAAATTACTTAAAGTCGTTATTTTGTTATTAAGTGACCAATTCGAAGTAACTTGTGTCTACAAAGCGGAGAAATATTTCTTGCCGCCGATTGGATCAATCGGTTAAGATGAGATTGTGCCCGGTGGGCACGGTGTCAATCCTGTTTGTTTTGTTAAAAGGTAGAAGTTGTTTATTCTGCCTTTTTTCGTAAACAAAAGGGAAATCTTTTTATGGAGGCAAGAAAATGAAAAAGCTGTTGACGTTGATTCTCGCTCTTTCTATGTGCTGTATGGCCTTTGTTTCCTGCGGCGAAGATACGGGCAATTCGTCAAGCGGTAGCAGTGGAGGAAGCTCTCAGACGGCGGAGGATACGGAAGAATTAGAGCCGCTTACAGAGATCACCCTTCCTATTACCGAAGAAAAGATGACCTTCACTTCCTGGAGAGGATGGTCCGATGACTATCTTTCCAATTACGGAGAAGTGGCGGCGATCCAGAAGATCGAAGAACTCACCAATATTCACATCGACTATACCTGTGTTCCCGGTACTGCCGCTGTTGAAAAATACGGTTTGATGCTTGCTGCCGGTGAATGGCCGGATATGATCTTTGACAACGGTCAGCTCCCCTATCCCGGTGGAGAAGAAGCCGGAGTCAGCGACGGCGTTCTCTGGAATATGACCGATTACGTCAAATATTATATGCCCAACTACCGTACCCTTCTTGAGGATCGGGAGGACATTCGGCGAATTGTCATCACTGATGAGGGAAACAACGTTGGCCTTTACATGATCCGTACTTATGTTGACGGTCACAACCAGCAGGTTGTAATCGAAAACGAGCCCAACTGGTGCGGTATGGCGATTCGAAGAGACTGGCTCGAGGAACTGAATATGGAGGTTCCCGTAACGGTTGACGATCTCCATGAGGTCTTGGTTGCGTTTAAAGAGAATTACGGCGCCTGGATGGATTTCCATGCTACCGGTATTCTTGGAAACGACTATATTCTTTCTACCTTTGGCGTGACCTCCAGCTACTACATGGATAACGGTAAGGTGGCTTATGGCCCTACTACGGATGGATATAAAGCATACTGCGAATTGATGCGCGACTGGTACGCGGAGGGTCTTATCAATCCTGACTTTACCACCAATAACGGTTGGTATGTTATGAGCACCAACGAGACCTTTGCTACCGAGAAATGCGGCGTCGGCGTTGCGCTTCATGGTCAGTGCGGTAAAACGTTGTATAACCAGGGTTCTACCGATAACCCCGACTTCTATCTTGAGCCGATGTATGGTGTTGTTGCGGAAGAAGGCGACGAGATCCAGGTTACTTATCAGGCGAACATCGCGCTGCAACCCACCTATGTGACCACTTCCGTTCCTGAGGAAGAGATGCCCATTTTGGCCCAATGGCTTGACTGGCACTACACCTATGACTATGATGTGCTCAACGCTTACGGTGTCGAAGGGGTTTCCTACGAAGTGGATCCGGACAGCGAGTGGTACTACGTTTATACTGACCTCATCAAATATCCTGAGGAGCCTGGCCGCTCTACCACTTCCATGGTTACCGCTTACACCACCTGCTATGATGTAGGATTTATGGATTGGAAAGACGGCTGGCAGCTGTACGAGCTCACCGGAAACGACTGGAGCGAGAGAGCTTACGAGATCTGGGGTCAGGAAACTGACGCGATTATGCTCCCTGCCGCTGCTTCCTTTACTTCCGAGGAGTCTCAGGAGTACGACGACCTGTATCTGGACATTCAGACCTACGTTCAGGAAATGACCGTTTCCTTTATTTTGGGGACCAGAGACATTGACGCCGAGTGGGAAACTTATGTTGATACCGTTAACGGCATGAACATCGCTCGTTGCATCGAGCTGAAACAGACTTCTGTTGATCGTTTCAACAACAAGGTTTGGAAGCTCGCTGAGTAATTTTTCTCTGTTGATAAGGCCTGTCTGTAATAACGCCGGCTTCGGTTTGTTATTTAAGGCGGGCTTTATTATTTGTTTAGAATTTATTATTGGAAAGGAAGAAAAAAATGGAAAAAATTAAAGCAGGTTTTATTAATTTTATGCCCTTCGGTGTGAAGGGAGAAGAGTATTACAGTTATCTGGAATACTACGGAAAATTGGGCTTTAAAGGCTTCGAAAACGGAACCGCTCTTTTGGACGGCGATGTAAAAGAAAATTTAAAGCGGGTAAGAAGCTATGGGATCACTCCTATTGATATCAGCTATATGAGCTTCCCCGGACGGCCTCCTGTAACCATGGAAGAGCTGGTAGAGAATGCCCATAAGCTGGAAGTGACTCGGGTTGTGGCGTTTGATAATCTGGCGTCGGCGTATCGCTTTGGCGGCAGACCCGATCCCGCTCCTTATGACGAGATCATGAAAGAGATCGAGGACTTTGAAACCAAAGCGGCTTTCTTTAAAAAGGAAGGCATTAGCCTGATGTATCATAACCATGACGTGGAGCTTAGACAGTGCTACAAAGGCGTTCCCCAGCTTCAACTGATTGCCGCCAACACCGAGGCGTTGACCTTCGAGCTGGATTGCGGTTGGGCGGACTTTGCCGGCGCGGATCCGGTAAAACTGATTCATCAGCTGAAAAAACGGATCGCTGCGTTGCATATTAAGGACTACCAGCCTAATATTGTGAATTATCCCCGGTTTGACAATGTAAAAGTACCTCAGTTCACTACCGTTGGAACCGGTGAGTTGGATCTGAAGGGTTGCCTGCAAGCGGGTATTGAGGAAAATATCGAATGGGCGATCGTGGAACAGGATTTCTACAACCATTTGGATCAGAAAGAGAGCCTCACCGCCGCTTGCTACAACATGAAAGAAACTGGCTTGATTGAATAAAAAAATCTTTGGTAATTGAAGGAGATTGTTATGGCGCGTTTTACTTGTTCGTTTATTTCCTATTCGTTGGCCCGGAGCATTGAGATGACGGTAATCGTTCCGTCTATGACCTGTCCGGAATCTTGTATGCCGGACGCTTCCCATACGCTTCCCAAGGGGAAATATCCTATTTTGTATCTGCTCCATGGCGGATGGAATGACTTTAACGCTTGGACCTCCTACACCAATATTGAGTTTTTCGCAGAGGAAGCCAATATTGCGGTAGCAATTTTCTCCGGCGAGAACAAGGCGTTCAAAAACCAGCCCAGCCAGGGCATCGATAAGAATCTCTTCGGCGATTTTCTCACCAAAGAGCTTCCTGAGTTCTTGAGCGCGTATTTCCCCATTTCCACTAAGCGGGAGGACAGCTACCTGGCCGGTCTTTCCATGGGCGGTTACGGCGCTTTGTATAACGGATTGAATCATCCTGAACTGTACCGGGCGATCGGTGGCTTTTCCGCCGGTATTCAACTCCCCGGCGCGGCTCTGAAACCGGATGATCCTGAGATGGCGGCTCGCCGCATTGCGGAAGAAAAGAAAGAATTCCCAAAAGTCTTCCTTTCTTGCGGAACTGACGATCCCCTGTATACCCAAGATGCCGCATTCCGGGATATGTTAAAGGAGTTGGGCGCAGATGTCACCTGGCAGGAAGCGAAAGGAAAAGCCCACGAGTGGCGTTTTTGGAACGATACGGTAGAACAGTTCATTCGCTGGCTTCCCCGCACCGACGCTTACGCGGGCGAGCTGAGAAAAATTTAAGTACGGAGGCCAATATGCAGTACCCTTCGATGAGTGAACGGGAAATCCGAAACGCGAAAATAGCGCGTAGAGCCGGTGCGGAAGGCATGGTTTTACTGAAAAATGAAAATCAAACTCTTCCGTTGACCGAAAGAACCATTGCATTGTTTGGAAGCGGCGCCGTTCGAACCATTCGCGGCGGAACCGGTTCTGGAGATCCTTTTAACGGCGGTGTTTCCGGCGGCGGAGACATTTTAGTTAATCAAAGTCCGCGGTATCATATCAATATTATGGACGCGTTTCTTTCCGAGGGGTTCCAGGTTGTGAACCGGGAATCGCTTTCGGCTTACGCGGAAAAGTATGATGCCAAGATGGTGAAAAACAGCTACAATCCCATGGCGGTGTTCAGCTTTCCTGAATACATGCCTTCCAAAGAGGAAATTTCCGCTTGTGCTGAAAAAACGGATACGGCGATTTATGTCCTTTCCCGGAATACGGGTGAAGGACATGACCGTACAATGACCTACACTATCACCGAAGACGGTGTAGAGTATGAAATGGGCGACTATTGCCTGAGCGCGCATGAAAAAGAGATCATCCATACTCTTTGCGGCACCTTCTCCAAAGTGGTATTGGTACTCAACAGCGGCGGACCTGTGGATTTGAGTGAAGTGCAGGGTATTTCCGGCCTGGGTGCTATCCTCTCGATGTGTCAGGCGGGCCAGGAAGGCGGTTTGGCACTGGCGGACGTGATAACAGGGAAAGTTACCCCCAGCGGAAAATTGACTGATACCTGGGCGAAAACGTACGCAGATTACCCCGCGTCCGCAACCTTCTCCAACAATGACAACAATGTAGACACCGAGAAATACGAGGAAGGAATCTATGTTGGGTATCGGTATTTCGATACCTTTGGCATTGCGCCTTTGTATCCTTTCGGATACGGGTTAAGCTATACGCAGTTCTCCCTCGGGAATGTAACCGCTGCTCTTTCCGGAGAGGATCTTTCCGTGACGGTCACTGTGACCAATGTGGGAGATACTTACGCCGGGAAAGAAGTGCTTCAGCTTTATGTTTCCGCACCGGATGGAAAGCTGGAAAAGCCTTTCCAGGCTCTCGCGGCGTTTGGGAAGACAAAACTTCTCGCCCCCGGGGAGAAAGAGACGCTTACCCTTTCTTTCCCCTTCCGCAACGTTGCCAGCTATGACCAGGAGTCGGCAGCTTATATTTTGGAAAAAGGGGAGTACCAAGTTCGGGTCGGAACCTCTTCAAGAAATACCATGCCTGTTTGCCAGGTCAAAGTGTCAAAAACGCTGGTGACCGAGCAGCTTCGCAACGAAATGCGCTTGCAGACGGCGCTTCAGGAGATCAGCAAGACGGGCGCGGTAGGCTACCAGCCCACCGAGGATTTCTCCGGCTGTCCCGTGTTTGCGCTGGAAGCGGATGCGGTAAAAACCGAAAACCATGCCTCTCCTTATTGGGATGAGAAGGTGACCACTTACACTACCGATCCGGATTACAAGGCCGTGATGCCGTATGAATCGGTATGCCTCGTAGAGAAGAAGAATATTACCCTCAAAGATGTTTACCAGGGTAAGGCAACGCTTGCCGAGTTAGTTGCACAGCTTTCTCCTTTACAGCTTGCTACGTTAAACTGCGGTACCGGATGGGGCGTCCAGAACGACAGTTCTCCCATTATCGGAAGTAATTCCGCCACCATTCCCGGCGCTGCCGGAGAGACAGTGGATATGATGGAGGAGTTCGGTATTCCTTCCATGGTGGTAGCTGACGGCCCCGGCGGTGTTCGGGTAGGCCAGCATTTTACCGCTACCGATTTGGCTACCGGAGAAAAGGTAGAGAAGTTCCATTTTTGCACTGCCTGGCCGGTGGGAACCCTTTTGGCGCAAAGCTTCGATGAGGCTCTTCTCGAGGAAGTCGGTAAGGCATTTTCCGAGGAACTTGAGGAAATCGGAATCGCGGTTTTGCTTGGTCCCGGTATGAACATCCATCGTGACCCTCTGTGCGGAAGAAACTTCGAGTATTACAGCGAAGATCCCCTTCTCACCGGAAAGATGGGAGCCGCGATCGTAAAAGGCATTCAGAGCCGGGATGGAATCGGCGCCTGTATCAAGCACTTTGCCGCCAACAACCAGGAAACCAACCGAAACAGTGAGGATTCGGTGGTGAGCGAACGGGCGTTGCGGGAAATTTACCTGAAAGGGTTTGAGATTGCCGTTAAGGAATCTAAGCCGATGACCATTATGACCTCCTACAACCGGATCAACGGAATTCCGGCGGCGGATCATTACTCGATGAACACCAACATCGCCAGAGGCGAGTGGGGCTTCGATGGACTGATTATGACCGACTGGAACGGCGGACGTTCCACGCCTTACATTTCCATGCATGCGGGGAATGATTTGATCATGCCCGGTGGAAGCGCGCGGATCATGAATATTTTGATGGCGTTCCAGACGATTCCTCCCGTATTCCAGGAAAACGGCGGGATTTCCTACCGCACGGAGCGGATTTTTATTCCCATTTCTGTGCCTGAATGGAACTCTTTCCTGCCGGATGAAGGGGGAAGCGACGAAGTCGTAGCTCCCATTTCCACCGATTGTGAGATCGAGTTTGTCGACGGGATTCTTTCTGTGAACGGTGAGCTTCAATACGCGGAGAATAAGCTGCTTCTAACCAAGGAAGGACCAAAACTCCAAAAAGAGCGGCCTATTACCAATAAAATTGCCACGATTGCGCCGGACAAAAAATCTATTACCTATCGGGGAATATGGCAAAATCATCCGAAGATTTGTACCGGCGATGTGCAGCGCTGCGCGATAAACAATCTCTCAGTGATCATGCGTTCTTTGGCGATGAAACAGCACTATCCCGACCTTTAATGAAAAAAACGGAGCGGTTTTCCGCTCCGTTTTTTTACAAACAGTTCCTATTACAAACTACTCAGGAATGACAGCAGTGGAAATCAAAGGGCTTTCGTCTACAGCTTTCGTTTTCCGTTTTTCGATTCTCAATTGGATGGAGTACAATCCCAGGCCTAATACGAGGAGCAAAATTGCGTACCCATAAAAAACGGTATCATATCCGTAAGAGGTAGCGACCACACCGCCTACAATGGGAGCAAACGCGTTTCCGATATCCTGACCGATGTAACAGGTAGAGCTCGCGACGCCCGCCCGTTCCCGGCCTAACGTTTTAACACAGTTCGCTTGGATGGAAGGGGAGCCGGCGCCTTGACCGATAGCTTTCAACGCTCCCGCCAGAACGAAAAGCCAAAGGGTATGTGCCGCGCCGACAATAAACATACTAATGCAGGCGACAAATAAAGCGGGAATTAAGATAACGGTCAAACCTCTCCGGTCCAAAATCTTTCCGGTAAGGGGACGGATCACTACAATGGCGACGGAGTAGGCGGTAAAGAAAAGGGCGATGTTGGAAATGTGCCGCTCGTCACCGATCAGAGCGAGGTAGGTATTTAAAAGACCGTTTCCACAGCTAAACAGACCCATAATCATCGCGTAGATTACAATTTCCCCGGCAATAAGATCGTTAAAGGAAAATTTCTTCTTTTCGGTTTTTTTCGGCGCTTCATAGGGGATGATACACATCATTCCCACTGCGGCCAGCGAAATAATCGCGGAAATGGTAAAGCAGATGGGGTATCCGAAGCTTTCGCTGAGGGATAATCCCAAGTTGGGACCAATTGCCGAAGAAAGAATAGCGCCCAGTCCCAAATATCCCATACCTTCTCCCATGCGGTCTTTGGGAATAAAGGAGCTTCCAAACGCCATATTGGCAACGCCCATGAAAGAGAAGGCAATTCCATGTATCATCCGCATAATCATCAAAGATGTGGTGCCTTCGGCAAAAGAGTAAAGGAAAACGGACGCGGCAGTGACTAAAGTGCCGATAATCATCAAAAGTTTCCGGTTGACCCGGTCGGAAACCATGCCGGAAAACGGGCGAAATACCAAAGCGGCAATGGACATCATGGATGCAATGGTAGCGGCAAAGGTCAACGGCGCGCCCAGAGAAAGGGCGTACTTGGAGATGAGGGGTGTTACCATCTGAGATGCCATGGAAGTAAACACCCCCAAAGACAATACCAGAATGTAAGAGCGGTTCCAAAGTTTTTGGGGTTCTTGGTGCGATGCAGTCATAATTGTCCTCTTTTCTTTTTAGTCTATTCTCTTATTGTATGACAAAGAAAGGAGATGTGCAAGAAATTTAGGCAAAATTTTATTTTATCAGAATAAATCACAAAAATGCACTGCCTTTTTATTGCAAAGTGATAATTTTCATTTGATAAGAGAGTTTTTTTACTGTTTGATGATGACATTTTTTAACAAAAGTGGTAAAATAAACTTAATTAAGGAAAAGGAGTGTTTTTTATGGCAGTCATTAAGATGAATTTCCTGTCCCAGTGCCTTGGGATGCAGACCAACGTAACCATTTGCCTGCCGTCGTTTAGTTTTGCCGACATTATGTCGGGAAGAAAAGACGTTTACGTACCGGGAATGAAGTACCAGGTTTTATGGCTTTTGCACGGGGGAAGCGGAGACGACAGCGACTATCTCAATTTTTCCAACATCACCCGCTATGCTGATGACAACAAAATCGCGGTGGTAATGCCCGCCGATTACAACATGAGCTATACGGATAACGATTACGGAAAGTTTATGACCTATGTCGCGGAGGAGCTTCCGAAGATGTGCCGGGCGATTTTCCCCTTCTCGGACAAGAGAGAGGATAATTTTATCGGCGGTCTTTCTATGGGGTCTGGCGGGTGCCAGAAGATCGCTATTCGCTATCCTCAAAATTACGCTGCGGTGCTGGCGATGTCCGGAGGCGGCTTTTGGGAAAAGCCGGGCGGAAATCAGCTGAATCTCGGAATACCGATGCCGCCGAGAAAAGAAGGCCAAATGGAAGAAAGCAGGTTGCTTGCTGAAAAATGGATCAGAGAGGGGGTGCAGACGCCGAAATTTTTTATGACCTGGGGCGAGAATGATCATGTCCGGGAAGCGCATAAACGGTCTACCGATTTTTTGCGGGAGTTGGGTTATGATGTTTTCGAAGAGGTAGTTCCAGGGTATGCCCATGAGTGGGATTTCTGGGATTTGACCCTTCGGAAAGCGTTGAATGAATGGCTCCCCATTCGTCATAGTGTCATCTATCCGGAAGATGTAAAATAATTTTTTGTTAAAGTATAAGGAGGAATTTACTTTATGGCAGTTATTAAAATGAATTTCCTTTCCCAATGCCTTGGGATGCAGACCAATGTGACCATTTGTCTGCCGTCGTTTAGCTTCGCCGACATTATGTCGGGGAGAAAGGACGTTTATGTACCGGGGATGAAGTACCAGGTATTGTGGCTTTTGCATGGCGGAAGCGGCGATGACAGCGATTACTTGAATTTCTCCAACATCACCCGTTATGCGGACGACAACAAGATTGCGGTGGTTATGCCGGCAAATTACAATATGGCGTATACAGACTGGGAGCACGGCAAGTTTATGACCTATGTGGCGGAAGAGCTTCCCAGGATGTGCCGGGCAATTTTTCCTTTTTCGGACAAGAGAGAGGATAATTTTATCGGCGGTCTTTCTATGGGGTCTGACGGGTGCCAGAAGATCGCTATTCGCTATCCTCAAAATTACGCTGCGGTGCTGGCGATGTCCAGAGGCGGCTTTTGGGAAAAGCCGGGCGGAAATCAGCTGAATCTCGGAATACCGATGTCGCCGAGAAAAGAAGGCCAAATGGAAGAAAGCAGGTTGCTTGCTGAAAAATGGATCAGAGAGGGGGTGCAGACGCCGAAATTTTTTATGACCTGGGGCGAGAATGATCATGATGTCCGGGAAGCGCATAAACGGTCTACCGATTTTTTGCGGGAGCTGGGGTATGATGTTTTCGAAGAGGAAGTGCCGGGCTACGGCCATGAGTGGGATTTCTGGGATTTGACCCTTCGGAAAGCGTTGAATGAATGGCTCCCCATTCGTCATAGTATCATCTATCCGGATGAAAAGGAATAATTATAGATTGTCAATATCAAGGAGGAATTAATTTATGGCAGTAATCAAAATGAATTTTCTTTCCCAATGTCTTGGGATGCAGACCAACGTAACGATCTGTCTTCCGTCGTTCAGCTTTGCTGACATTATGTCGGGCAGAAAAGACGTTTATGTACCGGGAATGAAGTATCAGGTACTGTGGCTCTTACATGGCGGCAGCGGCGATGACAGCGACTACCTTCATTTTTCCAACATCACTCGTTATGCGGACGACAACAAGATCGCGGTGGTTATGCCTGCCGACTACAATATGGGATACGCGGACAATGAGCATGGCAAGTTTATGACCTTTGTCGCGGAAGAGCTTCCCAAAATGTGCCAGGCGATTTTCCCCTTCTCGGACAAGAGAGAGGATAACTTCATCGGCGGTCTTTCTATGGGTTCCGCGGGTTGCCAGAAGATCGCGCTGAAATATCCGGAGAAATACGCGGCGGTACTTGGTATGTCCGGCGGTTCGGTAAGCAAGGTGGAAGCAAATAACGGCCGTAAGCGCAGCGAAAAGGAAAACGCGGTTACCGACGCCAACGTGGCGGCGGCGAAAGAGAATATCGCCAAAGGCGTTCCTGTTCCCAAGTTCTTTATGAGCTGGGGCGATAAGGATTTTGTCCGGGATAATCATAAGGACACCTGCAAGATCTTAAAAGAGATCGGTTACGATGTGTTTGAAGAAGAAGTACCGGGTTACGGCCATGAGTGGGATTTCTGGGATCTGACCCTGCGCAAGGCGTTGAATGAATGGCTTCCCATTCGTCACAGCGTTATCTATCCGGATGAGGCCAAATAGGAGGAACTATGGCAGTCATTAAGATGAACTTTCTTTCCCAGGCGCTTGGGATGCAGACCAATGTGACCATTTGTCTGCCTTCTTTCAGCTTCGCCGACATTATGGCGGGAAGAAAGGACGTTTACGTACCGGGAATGAAGTACCAGGTTTTATGGCTCCTGCATGGAGGAAGCGGAGACGACAGCGACTACGTTAATTTCTCCAACATTACCCGCTATGCGGACGACCATAAATTGGCGGTGGTAATGCCGTGTGATTACAACCATTTTTACGCGGATGACCCCGATGGCGCCAAATATTTTACCTTTGTTACCGAAGAGCTTCCCACAATGTGCCGGTCCATTTTTCCCTTTTCGGATAAGAGAGAGGATAACTTTGTCGCCGGCCTTTCCATGGGCGGCGCCGGGACCTTTAAGTGCGCGATGCTTCGTCCCGATCTGTATGCGGCGGCAGTCTGCATGAGCGGCGCCGGAGGCGATCCCGCGAAAACGGGAAAGGTCTCCAAATTGGGAACCAAACGGATCCTGCCGGAGCCCGGTTCTCCGGAAGACGCATGGGCGGCGGCAAAAAGGAATAAGGAAAACGGCGTTCAGGTTCCGAAGTTTTATATTACCGCCGGTGACAAGGATTTTGTGCTGGAGAGCGTTCGTGCTTGTCGGGAGTATATGGAAGGCTTGGGCTACGAGCTGACCTATGAGGAAGTGCCGGGTTACGGCCACGAGTGGGATTTCTGGGATTTGACGCTGCGCAAGGTGATTAAAGAATGGCTCCCCATCCGCCACAGTGTCATTTATCCCGATGAAACGAAATAATCATTTGATTTGAATTAAAGGAGGACATTGTTTTATGGCAGTCATTAAAATGAATTTCCTTTCCCAAACCCTTGGGATGCAGACCAATATCACTGTTTGTCTGCCGTCGTTTAGCTTTGCCGACATTATGTCGGGGAGAAAAGACGTTTATGTACCGGGGATGAAGTACCAGGTTTTGTGGCTGTTGCATGGCGGAACCGGCGACGACAGCGATTATCTTCACTTCTCCAATATCACCCGTTACGCGGACGATAACAAGATCGCGGTGGTTATGCCTGCTGACTACAACGCCAGCTACACCGATGATCCCAACGGCGCGAAATACTTTGAATTTGTTGCCGATGAGCTTCCGAAAATGTGCCGGGCGATCTTCCCCTTCTCGGATAAAAGAGAGGATAACTTTGTAGCGGGCCTTTCCATGGGCGCGATGGGTACATATAAGTTAGCGGTGACCTATCCCGAACGGTACGCGGCGGCGCTTTGTATGTCCGGCGGCGGACGGGGTCCCAACGCCAACGGCGGAAAAGAGCGTTCTCCCGAGCCTAAATTCGGCGCGGATCCCAACGGCATCAACGATCCGTGGAATTACGCAGTGACCCAGGTCAAAGCGGGCAAGGATATGCCGGAGTTCTTCTTTACTGTGGGCACCGCCGATGAAGGTGCTTACCCTGATTCCACTACAACGGCGCAGCATATGATCGGCCTTGGCTGCAAGGTCCATTTTGAAGCGGTGCCCGGTTACAAGCATGAGTGGGATTTCTGGGATCTGACTTTGCGTAAAGCGCTGAATCATTGGCTTCCCATCCGGCATAGTGTTATCTATCCGGACGAAGCGTAATTTTGTCCCAATCATCCATAGTAAAAACCCGGAGACAGGATTTACTGCCTCCGGGTTTGTCTATTTCGGGAGAAATGGTATAAATCCTCCTTTTTTGTGAATACTTTCTAAAAAGAAAAGGGGGAAGGATTTTGTATCGAAAATTCTTGTGTTTTTTGCTGGCGTCTTTTTTGTTGTTTGGCGGGGAAGCGTCCGCCGCAGGATTAAAAAGCGCAGTAAAGGCAGGATACATTTTTGCCGAACGTCGTCCGAAAGTAGAAACGGTCGCCGCACCTACGGTGGCTTACACCGAGGAAGAACGGACAATGATGGAGTACGTGGTTCAGCAGGAAGTGCGCGGAGCGTCGATAGAGCATAAACGGATTATCGCGTATGTAATTCTCAATCGTGTAAAGTCGAACGCCTTTCCAGATACCATCGCCGAGGTGTTGACCCAGAAAAACCAATTTTGCTCTATCGAAAACTACTACCAGAGAAATTATCCGCCGGATGCCGATACCAAACAGGCTGTCGCCGAGGTTTTAAGCGGTACGACGCCGGACCTCTCTCAAAACGCTATGTTCTTCTACGCGCCCAAATGGGCGGTTGGTTCCGCGGCGAACTGGTTTGAGAATCGATTGTCTTTTTGCTTCGAGATGGAAGGGCATCGTTTCTTTACTCTGTAGAAATGAAAAAGAGTGTAAAGTAAATGACCTTACACTCTTTTTTCTTTTATTCCTCGGGAAGAGCCGCCAGCACATCCTTTAACCAGAGGTAGAGCCGTTCGCATGATGCGATCTCTAAGCATTCATCCGGCGTATGGATCTCCAAAGCGGTGCCGCCGGTAGCAATAATATCCAAAGTCGGCCGCTTTTCCATAAAGAGACCGCACTCCAGACCGGCGTGGATGGCTTCCACATTCATTTCTTTACCAAACCGTTTTTGGTAGCATTCCTTCGCGATCTCTCTCAGCTTGGAATGGGGGTTGTACGCCCAGCCGGGATAACGGCTGTCCGAAGAGAAGGAAAAACCGCAGCGTCTCGCCAGGGTTTTCAGCTTTTCCTCGGTGGCGTTTTGGCTTCCTTCCGAAGAGGAGCGGGGAGAGAAGGTCAATTTTACCGTATCGCCTTCGGTTTGTATTACGCCGAAATTCAAAGAGGTTTCCACTAACCCATCGATATGGGCGCTCATAGCGACGACGCCGTTTGGCGCCAGGGTCAGGCAGTCGATAAGATCCTCAGTAGTTTCCCGGTCAAAGGGGACGCCGTCCGGCGCTTTTTGTATCGTGAGAGAGAAGTTTTGATCCAATTGGGAGACCTCGGAGGTAATTTCTTCTGCAAGTCGGTCTATCACCGTCTTCGCCTGTTCAAAATCGGAAAGACAAACGACCGCGTCGCACTCTCTGGGGATGGCGTTATCCTTGCTTCCCCCGTTAAGAGACACAATTTTAAAAGCAACAAAACGGCGCAGCGCGGAAAGTACCCGTCCCATCAAAATATTGGCGTTTTTCCGGTTTTCATTGATACAGGATCCCGAGTGGCCGCCCATCAAGCCGCGAATTTGGATCACGGCGGCAGGTTGGGCTTCCCCTTGGCGGACGCCGTCTTTTCGAAGCCGGCAGCGCATGCCGCCGGCGCAGCTGATGAGCATGGTTCCCTCTGGTTCCGCATCCAGATTGATGAGACGGTTAGCCTTGGTTTTGGAAAAATCGAAATGGGTAGCGCCGATAAGCCCGGTCTCCTCCTGGACGGTGAACAGGCACTCCAGGGGAGGATGGTTGATGGTTTTGTCGCTTAAAAGCGTTAGCATCATGGCCACCGCGACGCCGTCATCGGCGCCTAAGGTAGTGCCTTTTGCCCGAAGGTACTCGCCGTCCCGGTAGAGGGGGATGGGATCGGTCTCGAAATTATGGACTACATCGGCGTTTTTTTCGCAAACCATATCGGTATGCCCTTGCAGCATCACCGGCTTTTTGTTTTCACCGCCGTTTTGACCGGCTTTGGTAATCAGTACATTATGGACGTCGTCCCGATAGCAGGAAAGCCCTTGGTTTTTCGCAAAGGCTTTTAGATAATCGGCGATTCCTTTTTCATTCCCCGATCCACGGGGGATCGCGGTAATCTCCTCGAAATACCGGAAAAACGCTTCCGGCTCGTAATCGTTGACCCATTGACTCATAGGAACATCTCCTTATAGTTCGTTTTTTTGTTCGTCCAGCGTTTTTAAAAACGGGGGAATAAACTGTTTGATGAAATAATCGACTTCCGGCAAATTCATCGCTTTGAGTGCTTCTTTCTGGGAACGCAGCGCGCCGGAAAACTCCCGGTTTCCGTTTTCCGTTTCCAAAAGGCATTTGATGAGCGCCGAAAGTTTATCGGCGGCCTTGAGATAGGCAAGCAGGGGAATGTCGTTTTCTTTGGGAAGAAGAATGTCTTGATAGTGTTCCCGAAACGGGGGAGAAATATGGCTTAGAAGGGTTTCCATCGCTCGTTTCTCCATCGCCTTGTAGGTTTCTTTTAGCATAGGATCGCCGTATTTGACCGGTGTGGGCATATCGCCGGTAATGATTTCCGAAGCGTCATGGAACAGCGCCAGCACGGCGCACCGGTTCGCATCCAGATTCTTTTGAAAGCAAAGGTTTCCAATCAGGCAAAGCTGGTAAGCGATCACGGCGGTTTCTAAACTGTGTTCCGCCAAATTATCGCTAAAAGTGTTGCGCATCAGTCCCCATCGGTCGATATACTTCATTCGAAGCAGCAGCGCAAAGAAACTGTTTTCCAAAAAATCGCCCCCTCGCCTTATTGTAGCAAAAAAGAAAAAGCTTGTCTATCCGAAAAGAAAAGATTCTAATTGTTAAATCTTTATTTCTTTCTTTTCTATCCGTTGGTTTTATGGTATACTGTAAGGGAAATTTTGCCTTTTTTGTAACAAAATTACGCTATAATTCGTATTTTAAACAGTTTGACTTTAGAAGGTTCCTGGTTGTAAGGAAAAAGTTAGAAAATATCGGCGGAGTTACGTCGTAAAAATGAGGGATTGGATTGGAAAAGACGAAAGGAAACTATCTGGGGCGTATGGAACTTCGGTTCGGATATGGGAAGGTTTTTCTTATCGCTTTGGCGATTGGCGCGGTTATCTTCTTGCCGTTTTTGATTTTGGACAAGGGATATTTTATCTATTACGGGGACTTTAATGTGCAGCAGATCCCTTTTTACCGGCTGTGTCATGAAGCGATCCGAAACGGGGAGTGGGGCTTAAACTGGTATACCGATCTTGGTGTGAATTTTATCGGTTCCTATTCTTTTTATGTTTTGGGCAACCCCTTTTTCTATTTAACGCTGCTGTTTCCGCTAAAGGCGGTGCCGTATTTGATGGCGCCTCTTTTGATTTTAAAGCTGGCGACGGCGGCGGTGACCTCGTTTGGCTATATTAAGCGGTTTACCAAAGATGACCGGTATGCGTTGCTGGGCGCGCTTTTATACGCTTTTTCCGGTTACAGCATCTACAACATCTTCTTTAACCACTTTTTGGAGGTCGTCGCCTTTTTCCCCCTTCTTTTGATCGGCATGGAAGAGTTTATGGTCAACGGGCGGCGGGGATTGTTCGCATTGACGGTGGCGCTCAACGCGGTGGTCAACTACTACTTCTTTTTCGGTGAAGTCATTTTTGTGGTGATTTATTTCATCATCCGCTGTGTCAGAGGAAAAGAGTTTCGCTTTACCTTTCCCCGGTTTTTCCTTTTGGGCTTTGAGGCGGTAATCGGTTTTGCTTTGGGCGCCGTGCTGTTGACGCCGTCTATTCTTTATATTTTGGGCAATCCGAGAACCAGCCAGTTCCTTTTGGGATGGAGCGGGATCTTTTACGGAAACGTCCAACGCTACGGCTTAATTTTGTCCAGCCTCTTTTTCCCGCCGGATGTTCCCGCGTATCCCAATCTTTTCCCTGACTCCAACGCCAAATGGTCGTCGGTGTCCCTCTTTTTGCCCATGGTCTCGCTGTCGGGGGTATTGGCGTTTTTCCGCAGAGAGAAAAAACACTGGGCGAAAACCATTTTGCGTCTTTGTCTGCTTTTGGCGCTGGTCCCCATCTTTAACAGCGCTTTTTCCGCTTTCAACAGCGCATACTATGCCCGCTGGTTTTATATGCCTATTTTGATTATGGCTTTCGCCACCGCCAAGGCGTTGGAGGAAGCAAGCGAACGGGATTTCCGCTTTGGTATGACCTTTACCCTGATTCCGGTCATACTGTTCGGATTGATCGGCATTTTCCCATCCTACGAAGATGGAGAGGTGGTGTTCGGCCAGCTCATCGAATATCCCATCCGCCTGCTTTCCTATCTCTTTGTTGTAGTGGCCGGATTGACGCTCCTTGCGATGGTGCTGAAGCTTAGAAATAAAAAGGTGCTCTTTTTCCGGGCAACGACTTTGGCGTTGTCCTTTATGATCGCTTTTACCTCGATTTTGATGATGTCCTTTGGAAAAGGAGGCTCTCTTTCCCATACTCGAGTAGTGGATATGGGAATCGACGGCCTTGAAAAGTTTAGTTTCCTTGAGGCGGATTCCGATAACTTCTACCGGATCGATATGTTTAACGACGGGGAAGAGTGGTGCATGGATAATTTCCCTATGTTTTGGCTTCTTCCCACCATCCAGACCTTCCATTCGGTGGTTTCCGGTTCCATTTTTACCTTTTACGATTCCATCGGGTACGACCGAAATGTAGCGTCGAGGCCCTCTTTGCAGTACGAAGGGCTTCGAGTGCTCACGTCGGTCAAGTATCTTCTCTCCTATGAAGGGGATGAAGACGCGGCAAAGCAGATCCCATCGTACTACCAGTATGTTGCCACCGAAAATGGGTTTGACATTTACGAAAATCTGGCGTTTGTGCCTATGGGATTTGCTTACGAATATTATTGCACCGAAGAGGACTTCGAGGACTTTTACGAAAGAAGCAGAGATCTTTTGATGGTGAAATCGGTGATGCTTACCAATGAGCAGATCGAAAAATACGGGGACCTTTTGACCGAGCTTCCTTTGGACGAGTATCCTCAAAAAAACGCCGAGGAGATCTTATCCCTCGCCGAAGAGAAAAACGCGCTCTCCTGCGACAGCTTCACCTACCGTTCCGATGGGTTTACCGCCACATGTAATTTCGAAAAGGACTCCCTTGTCTTTTTCAGCGTCCCATATGAAAGCGGCTTTACCGCCACCGTTAACGGGGAGCCGGTGACGGTGGAAAACGTCAACAACGGGTTTATGGCGGTAGAGGTTCCGGCGGAGGAAGCGGTAATCGAATTCCATTACGAGACGCCGGGATTGATGCTGGGACTTTGGATCACGTTGGGGGCGCTTTTGGTTTTGATTTTGTACCTCCTCGCCGTGAAACTGATTTTAAAAGAAAAAGCGGTAATTTTTAGACCAAATCCTCTTCATCGGAATGTAGAGAGCCGGATCCAGGCTCTTTCGGCGGAGGAAAGCTATATCCGTACCGTCAAAGACTGGGCGGACAGCCTTTCGGAAAACGCTTCTTTGGAGCCGGCGTTTGTTCGAGAGGAGATCCCGAAAACCGAGGAGACTAAAGACGCAAATCCATCCGTTACACTTTCCAAAGAGGATGTAGAGCGGGTCATGACGGAAAGCGGCAATACGGAAGTCGTCGTCATCGAGGATCAGCCTTCGGGGACATCGGACCTTTCGACAGCATCGGAACCTTTGGCGGAAGACAACCCACAGGAAGAAAACAGCGAAAAGGAGTAGAACGTTTTGGATAAACCGGTTTTAATGATTGTGGTACCCTGTTACAACGAGGAGGAAGTTCTTCCGGAAACGGCAAAACGCCTTTCAGAAAAGCTCTCTTTCCTTATGAAAAATGAAACCATCAGCGGCCAAAGCCGGGTTTTGTTTGTGGATGACGGAAGCAAGGACAGAACATGGGAGATTATTTGCGGCCTTCATCAGCAAAATCCCATTTTTTCCGGCGCTAAGCTTTCCCGGAACCGGGGGCATCAAAACGCCCTGCTTTGCGGATTGATGACGGCGAAGGCGCTTTGCGACGTAGCGATTTCCATGGACGCCGATTTGCAAGATGACATTGACGCTGTGGACGAAATGCTCGAAAAATATAAAGAGGGCGCCGAGATTGTCTACGGCGTTCGCAGCAGCCGTCAGACAGACACCGCTTTCAAACGGGCGACTGCCCAGGGGTTTTACCGGTTTATGGAACGCATGGGGGTGGACATCGTCTATAACCATGCGGACTATCGGTTGATGAGCAAGCGGGCGCTCAACGCCCTTTCGGAGTACCGGGAAGTCAACCTCTTTTTACGGGGAATTGTTCCGCTGATCGGGTTTCGGACCGCGACGGTGGAGTATGAACGGGGGGAGCGGTTTGCCGGAGAGAGCAAGTACCCCTTAAAAAAGATGCTGGCGTTTGCTTTCGATGGGATTACCTCTTTTTCGGTACGGCCCATTCGACTGATTACCGTTTTGGGAATTTTGATTTTGTGCCTGTCGGCGCTTTGCGGGGTTTATGATTTGATCGCCCTTATTTTTTCCATTCCCTTTTCTTTTGGCCTTTTGGGGCTCAGCGTCTGGTTTTGCTGTGGGTTACAGCTTGCGGCGCTGGGGTTAGTGGGGGAATATGTGGGAAAAATTTATGGTGAAGTAAAAGCAAGGCCCCGATATCATCTGGAGACGCTGCTCCACACAGGGGAAGATGAATCGCCCCGGTAAAAACGGACAATAGAAAGAGCCCCCTTGTGTAGGAAATAACTACACAAGGGGGCTTTCGCACTGTTTTTACTCGCCCAGGCGGTTCAAGGGGAGTCCGCTTTTTTTAAGAATTTATTTTTCTTGGAAAAATTCAATCAGTTCGCCGCTCAAGCCTTTTACGAAGGCAATTTTTACCGGAAGGGTATCCGCTAATACCATATCTCTCGGTTCCATATGGGTAGTTGCTCCCGCTTTGATCGCCGCCGCGTACGCTTCGTCGCAGTTATCGGTTCGCAAAGCTAAGTGGGGGTATTTGGGATTGACGCTTTCATCGTAGTTTCCCGAGGAAAAAATTTCGAGCATAGCGCCGTCGCCAATGTCCAGCATCGCGGTCTTCCGCTCGTCTCCCCAGCTTCTCACCATTTGGAATCCCAATCCGTCCATGTAAAAGGCTAACGTTTTTTCGAAATCTGCCGCTTCCAAAGCAATATGATGTACACCGAGTTTCATAAGTAAACTCCTCTCTTTTTTTAATCCTATTCTACAAATATTTGGAAAAAAAGTCAAGAGAATTTAACTTATTGCCCTATTATAAAAATCAATGGGCAACTTTTTTGCTTCCATTTGTTTCGTGGCTTTTGATGTTTGCGCGAAGCCAAAAGCTTTCGTATCGAGTTTTCCGGTATTTTCGGTAAAGGTCAACTTTTATCTTTTGCAAAAGCATTTAACAGGATGTAAATACCGATTAACACAACGATGGTGGCGATGAGAATGGCATACATCGTTGAGATGTCCACGGGATTTTCGAAAAAGTAAAGATTGCAGTCGAGAGAATTTTTCATGCTCTCAACGACTTGCGCGGGGATTCCCTGATTTTGCATTTCGGCAAAAACCCCTCGCATTGCGTGGTTGCGGATGAGGGAAGTTCCGTATGTGCCCGGTAAAAAAGAAACGATCTTTTGCAGCCCTTCACTGAAGGAGGAAATCGGCATATACGCCCCGCAAATAAACCCGTATCCCGCGCTGATAATCGCGCTTACGGCGGAAATTTGTCCTTGCGTTGATAAGAAAAAGTTAATAATCGAAGAGAGAGCCGTTCCCAAGAACACAAGGAGCAAAATGTCGAAGAACAAAAGAAATACGTCTGCAAGAGACATATACCACTCTACGATAGCCGCATAAAGAAGGCAGACCCCTGTTGCGACAAAGCAAATGATCAGTGTGGAAACCAAAGTCGCGATATAGTAACTCATCGAAAGCGTGGCGGATTTTACCGGAGATATTTTTAAATCCTTGATTGTGCCGTTCGCTTTGTCTTGTACCATTAAGAAGTTTGAGCAAAAAGCGACGGTGATACATGAAACGGCGAGTATAGAGGAGATGAGCTGACCGCTTACCAGTCCTTCCGTTATGCCCTCCGAAAGCTTTACTGTATCGGGCAAATTGGAGGTAAAACTATCACGGTATACATTGCCGAGGAAGGTCGCGTAAAGGACAAGCAAAATAGCGGGTGTGATTAAGGATGTAAAAAACATGCCTTTATCTTTGAAAAACAATTTAATATTTCTTTTTATCAGCACGAGCAATATACTCATTTTTCTCTGCCTCCCATCAACGTCTTACCGGTAACGGCAAGGAAAACGTCGTCCATTTTTCCTTTTGTAATCTCGTAATCATAAAACAGAGAAGGATGCTTGATAATGAGTTCGGTAGCCGTTTTTGTGTTGGGAACGAAAAGGCGGTAAGCGTCTCGTATGTGCTCATATTCCTTGCCGAGTTCTTTTATCGCGTCTTCGTTTACGCCGTAGATGGTGATGTAATCTCCCGTATAAGTATTTTTGAGTTCAAGCGGCGTGCCTTCCGCGGATATTTTGCCGCCATCAATAATGACAACATAGTCGGCTTCCGCGGCTTCTTCCATATAGTGAGTAGTGAGAAATACCGTCATATTTTCATTTTTACGGAGATTGGATATGACATTCCAAAGGTTTTTTCTGGTTTGGGGGTCCAGTCCCGTTGTGGGTTCGTCGAGAATAAGGATTTTCGGCTTATGAAATAACGCTCTGGCAATATCAATTCTTCTACGTTGTCCTCCCGATAATTTACCAACTCCACGTTTCAGCAAATCCTCAAATTCCAGTAATTTTGCGAGCTCCGCAAGCCTTTCCTGAAAGGCTGTTTTGGTGATACCGTACAAGGCGGCACGGCTTTCCAGGTTATCGTAAACCGAAAGCGCGGCGTCGAGGACAGAGGATTGAAAAACGACGCCGAGTTCGCGCTTCACAAAGTCTATGTCCTTATCAAGATCGTGTTCGTCGATTAGAATATTGCCGCTGTCTTTTGACAGTTGTCCGCACATTATATTGATGGTGGTAGATTTTCCGGCGCCGTTAACGCCGAGAAAAGCGAATAGTTCTCCTTCTTTTACACGAAAGCTTAGATCTTGAACCGCTTTTACTTTTCCAAAACTCTTGTTAAGGTGGTCTATCTGTATTATGTTTTTCATCCCTTTTCCTCCTGCGCGCTTCTATTTTGTTTTTTCCATATGCCTGCCTGTTGCCGGATATATTGCGTAAACAGCAAATAAAGTTTCCCGCAATGGACTTTATATTTATTTTACGGGAATTTTTAGGTACAGCGTCGATACTCTGCTTGAAAATTTCTATTTTCGGCGGAACTTTACTTTTTTTGCCATATCCTTGCTGTCATACGAAAATTATACTTTAGCTGAAACGGTTGTCAAGCGGTTTTGGGAACAATTCGCGTATTTTCTTTTTGTTTTTTCCGCTCGTATGTTTTTATATGGACATCCTAGGTACAAAATTTAAAGATTCGAAGTGGTACCGGGAAACGGAGACGGGAGGGGAGCAAGCGAAATCGGGCGACAAAAAAGCAAGACGGCGCAGCAAATTGCCGCGCCGTCTTGCAAAATGAGCGTTTTTTATCATCGCCGGGTAAGAAATACCGAGCCGTTTTCTGACTGTTTGTTAGGGGATCCAGACACCGTCGGCGCCGATTTTATAACCGTCGATCACGGTGTTGTAGGCCATATCGCCGTTACCCGGCATCAGGTAATACCATTTTCCCCGGTCCAAAAGCCATCCGGTTTTCATCGTTCCGTTTCCGGTGAGGTAGTACCACTTGCCGCCGTGTAGTGCCCAACTGTTTTTCGCCATGCTGCCGCTTCCCCAATAATAGTACCAGTTTCCATCTTTTAATAGCCAGCCGGTCCACATTTTTCCGTTAGAGGGGTTCAGGTAGTATTCTTTGCCGTCAGAGTCGGTGAAATGGCCGGTTTTCATCAGACCGCTCGTCTCAAAGTAGTACCAGACGTTATCGATCTTTCTCCATCCGGAAGCATATTTCCCGTTGGAAAGAAGGAATTTCCAGCTTCCGTCAGAAAGCTTCTGCCATTGGCCGGACCGGTCAGCGGGAGAATACTGGAAAACGATGGTCTGGCTGTTCCCCGGATCGGTAGGCGTACTTCCCTCCGGTGTGGATGGGGAAGAGGTTTTGTAAACAGAAGTCAGGTAGTCGGCAAGACCGGGGATGGAGCGCAAAAACTGATACCGGAAATGGACTTCGCCAGAGACGTTGGCGGTTTTTAAGTTCAGTTGATGCTGGCGGTCTAACTCTGCAATGCCGTACCACGGACTGGTGGAAGAGCTGTTATTGAGCTTATAGTCCGCAAGCCCGATATACAGTTTGACGTCGGTGCCTTCCACTACGTCGGACCACCATTTCACTAAAATGCTGTAGTCGGCGCCGCTTTGGCCGATGTACCAGTAGATCTGGGGGCAGATATAATCCACCATTCCCTCTTTGACCCAGTAGCGGGTGTCAGCGTAATGGGAAAAGTAGCTTTCCGAGCCGTTGGTGTCGCTTCCGTTAGCCATATTCTTTTTGTTGGCCCAGATTCCCGCCGGGCTGATGCCGAAGGAGAGATCGGGATCAATTTGATGGAGCGTGGTGTCTAACGCACGGACCAAAGTATTGACGTTATTTCTTCTCCAGTCGTCAATGTTGGAAAATCCGCTTCCGTATTTTTGATAAGTAGCCGCGTCGTTAAAATTGGTGCCGGGATAGAAGTAATCGTCGAGATGAATTCCGTCTACATCGTAATTCTTAACGATCTCCGCCGTGGCGTCTACAATGAGCTTTTGCACCTCGGGGATGCCAGGATCAAAGTAGTAGCCGCCGTCGCTGTAAGCAACAACATATTCCGGATGCACCTTCGCGGGATGATCGGAAGTCAGGGAAGCAAAATCGGAAGCGCTTTTGGTAATTCGGTACGGGTTGATCCAGGCATGGAGCTTTAATCCCAGCGCATGCGCTTTTTCCACCCAGTATTCCAAGGGGTCGAATCCCCCCGAGGGCGCTACACCCTGGGTTCCGGTGAGGTATCGGCTATAAGGAAAATATTCCGAAGGATAGAAAGAGTCAGCACAGGGGCGAACCTGCAAAATGACGTCGGTAAAGCCCATATCCTTGGAGTTTTGTAAAATCTCGTCCGCTTCTTTCTTCAAAGTGGACGCGTTAGTAGTAGGGGTTGACGGGTAATCCAAATTGAAAACCGTCGAGACCCAAACCGCTTTCATTTCGATGTCGGCGGCAGATGCTTTCTCCCCGTCAAACAGCATAAACGTCGCCGAAAAAAACATTACAGCAAGCAATAAAGCAAGTTTTTTCATTTTTTCTCCTTCCATTGATATCAGTGACAAATTTCGCAACCATAGTATACCATAATTTATTTTTCGTTTCAACCGGAGGAAAGTGGAAAAGCCTTTAAAATGAATTGTCTTTTTTTTAAAAATATGATAGACTGTAGTAGTTGCCTTTTCTGTAAAAATGTGTTAGACTATACAAGACACTTTAAAGCGCAAAAGCAGAGAGGAAGTATAACATGTTTTTCCAAAAAGAAATTGAGACGATGAACCGAAAGGATCTGGAAGCGCTTCAGCTGGAGCGGTTAAAGCGGATCGTACAGTATTGCTACGATAACGTTCCTTTTTATCATCAGCGTCTCACCGAGGCGAAGGTGACCGCCGATAAAATTAAGACCCTTTCCGATCTTCAATACATACCTCCCACAACCAAAGCGGACATCCGGGATTCCTACCCTTTTGGGCTGTTTGCAAGGCCCATGAAGGAAATGGTACGGATCCATGCTTCCTCCGGTACTACCGGAAAGCCTACGGTAGTAGGGTACACGAGAAATGACTTAAATATGTGGAGCGACGCCGTGGCCAGACTTTGCGTCGCAGCAGGGGCCACCGACGAGGATATCGTACAGATTTCCTTTGGATACGGGCTGTTTACCGGCGCGCTGGGACTGCATTACGGACTGGAAAAGATCGGCGCTACCGTTATCCCCGTTTCCAGCGGCAACACCGAAAAGCAGGTCATGCTGTTAAACGATTTCGGCGTCACCGCTTTGGTGAGCACGCCTTCCTATGCGCTGTATATGAGCGAGGTAGCGAGGGAAAAGGGTTACGATGTCGACAAATTCAAGCTTCGTTTGGGGCTGTTTGGCTCCGAAGGCTGTACGCCGGAGATGCGCACCCAGGTGGAAAAGGGCTTCCATCTGTTCGCTACCGACAACTACGGCATGAGCGAGCTGATCGGGCCCGGTGTTTCGGGTGAATGCGAGTACCGGGACGGGCTGCATTTCGCCGAGGATCATTTCCTTCCCGAGATCGTAGACCCCAATACCTTGGAGCATAAACAGGAAGGGGAGATCGGCGAGCTCATCGTGACGACTCTGACCAAAGAGGGGATCCCCCTTCTTCGTTACCGGACCAAGGATCTTACGAGACTCAATTACAGTCCCTGTAAGTGCGGCCGGACTCACGTCCGGATGGACAAGGTCATGGGCCGGAGCGACGATATGTTAAAGATTCGGGGCGTCAACGTCTTTCCTTCCCAGATTGAGAGCGTTTTGGTCTCCATTCCTCAGATCGGCGCCCATTATCAGCTGATTGTTCGTCGGGAAGGATTTTCCGATACGCTGGAGGTCAAGGTGGAGTTAGTGGATAGCTCTCTTCTCGATAAATTTGAAGCGCTGGAAAATCTTCAAAAGACGGTGGCGGGGAATCTTCGCACCGTATTGGGCATCCAGGCGAAGGTAACCCTTTGCGAGCCCAAATCCTTAGAGCGGTTCCAGGGAAAAGCCCAGCGGATCGTGGACCTGAGAAACGCCGGAAAATAACGATATAAAAACAACATTGAAATAAACAGAAGGTGGGATTTCATTGAAACAGTTGATGCTTGGAAACGAGGCGGTAGCCAGAGGCCTTTATGAGGCCGGCGTGGCGATTGTCTCCAGCTATCCGGGAACGCCCAGTACCGAAATTACCGAGTACGCGGCCAAATATCCGGAAATTTACGCCGAATGGGCGCCCAACGAGAAGGTGGCGGTAGAAGTCGCTATTGGCGCTGCGATTGGCGGAAGACGTTCCTTTAGTGCCATGAAGCATGTGGGCATGAATGTAGCGGCGGACCCTTTGTTTACCGCTTCCTATACCGGAGTGAACGCGGGATTGGTCATTGCCGTAGCGGACGATCCGTCCATGCATTCCTCGCAAAATGAACAGGATTCCAGACACTACGCCATCGCTTCGAAGCTCCCCATGGTGGAGCCCGCCGATTCTAAAGAATGTCTCGAGTACGTAAAGCTCGCATATCTTCTTTCGGAACAGTACGATACGCCGGTTTTGTTTCGCACTTCTACCCGGATCGCTCATTCCCAGAGCCTAGTGGAATTAAGCGATCGGGAAGAGCTTCCGTTGAAACCCTATGAGAAAAACCCGGCGAAATACGTTATGATGCCGGCTTACGCCAAACCTAAGCACAACGTAGTGGAAAAGCGGATGGAGGCGCTTGCCGCTTACGCCGAGACGACTCCCTTGAATCAGATCTTCTGGGGGGATAAAAAGATCGGCATTATTGCCGCCGGTACCACCTACCAGTACGCCAGAGAGGTTATGGGGGACAAGGCGTCGTACTTAAAATTGGGGATGATTAACCCCCTTCCGGTGAAATTGATCGCGGATTTTGCCAAAGAGGTGGAGACCCTTTATGTGATCGAAGAGCTGGACGATATCATCGAGACCCATTGCAGAAAGCATGGCATTTCGGTCATCGGCAAGGAGCTGTTCCCATGGATCGGCGAATTTTCCCAGCGTCTCATCTCCGAAAAGCTTCTTGGAAAGACGCCGGAGTATGTGGACTTCCCCGAGACGATTCCCGCGCGTCCTCCCGTGATGTGCGCCGGATGTCCTCACCGCGGATTGTTTTACGCGCTGAAAAAGCTGGGTCTGACGGTGTTTGGCGATATCGGATGCTACACCCTCGGCGCGTCGGCGCCTCTTTCGGCGATGGATACTACCGTTTGTATGGGCGCTTCGATTTCGGGACTGCATGGTTTCAACTTGGCGAGAAAAGAGGAGAGCGAAGGAAAAAGCGTCGCGGTTATCGGCGATTCTACCTTTGTTCATTCCGGCGTAACGGGGCTGATGAATATTGCCTATAACGGCACCAATTCCACCGTGATTGTTTTGGATAACTCCATTACCGGTATGACCGGTCACCAACAAAATCCCACCACCGGTTATACCCTGAAAGGAGATCCCACCGCTAAGATCAGCATTGAAAAGCTCTGTGAAGCCGTTGGTATTCGGCGGGTTCGGGTCGTGGATCCCTATGAGTTAAAGAACACCATAGAGGCGGTCAAGGAAGAGGTCGCAGTCAGCGAACCCTCCGTTGTGATCTCCCGCCGCCCCTGCGCGCTGTTAAAATATGTGAAGCATAAAGCGCCGTTAAAGGTAGATCCGGAAAAATGCAAGGGCTGTAAGTCCTGCCTCGCTATTGGATGCCCCGCCATTAGCTTTGAGAACAAAAAAGCGGTGATCGACCATACCCAGTGTGTGGGATGCGGCATTTGCAGCGAGCTTTGCGCCTTTTCGGCGATTACGGAATAAAGGAGGGGAAGGGCATGAAAAAGAGCATTATGATTGTAGGCGTCGGCGGCCAGGGAACGTTGCTTGCCAGCCGGCTTTTGGGCGGCGTCGCGATGGACGCGGGTTACGACGTCAAGGTTTCCGAGGTCCACGGTATGTCCCAGCGGGGCGGTTCGGTAGTGACTTATGTAAAATTCGGCGACGAGCCGGTTTATTCCCCGGTAATCAATGAAGGGGAAGCCGACGTTATTATCTCTTTCGAGTTGTTGGAAGCGGCGAGATGGCTTTCCTACTTAAAGAAAGGCGGAAAGCTTCTGGTCAACGGGCAAAAAATGGCTCCTATGCCGGTGATTACCGGCGCCGCGGTTTACCCCGAGGGGATTGAGGAAAAGCTTGCGGCTGCTGGCGCGGATGTTACGGTGATCGACGCCCTTTCCTTAGCGGAAGAGGCGGGAAGCAGCAAGGCGACCAATGTAGTACTTATGGGTCTTGCGTCCAAGTTTATGGGCTTTTCCGAGGAATCCTGGCAGAAAGCGATCGATACCTATGTGCCGAAGAAATTCCTGGATATGAATAAAAAAGCGTTTGCCCTGGGGCAAAAAGCGTAAAGAAATCTATCGGAAAGGATAATGAAAGATGGGAAAGTATTTCAATCAGGCTGTAGAGTGTATGCCTCGCGAGCAACTAAGGGAACTTCAGACAAAGCGGCTCATTGACACGGTACATCGGGTGTATCAGAATGTTCCGTATTACCGGAATCTCATGGAGCAAAAAGGCGTAACTCCCGACGACATCAAATCTCTTGAGGATTTACGTAAGCTTCCGTTTTTGACCAAGGACGATCTTCGGGACGCTTACCCCTACGGGCTTTTGGCTGCGCCGTTAAGTGACTGTGTCCGGATTCAGTCCACCTCCGGCACCACCGGAAGAAGAGTGGTCGCCTTTTACACCCAGCACGACATCGATCTTTGGGATGAGTGCTGCGCCAGAGCCATCGTTGCGGCGGGAGGCACCAAAGACGACGTGGTGCATGTCTGCTATGGCTATGGTCTTTTTACCGGCGGTCCCGGTTTAAACGGCGGGTCTCATAAGGTAGGATGCTTAACGCTTCCTATGTCCTCCGGAAATACCGACCGTCAGATTCAGTTTATGATCGATTTGCATTCCACCATTTTATGCTGCACCCCTTCTTACGCCGCCTATCTTGCGGAATCTATCTATGAGCGGGGACTGAGAGATCAGATCCATCTGAAAGCCGGCATCTTCGGCGCGGAAGCCTGGACCCAGGAAATGCGCCGGGATATCGAAGAAAAACTTGGCATCAAGGCTTACGATATCTATGGATTGACGGAAATTTCCGGCCCCGGCGTTTCCTTTGAATGTGAGGAACAAACCGGTATGCACATCAACGAGGACCACTTTATCGCGGAGATTATCGACCCGGTGACCGGAGAGGTACTTCCCGATGGAGAAAAGGGCGAGCTGGTCTTCACGAGCATCAGCAAGGAAGCCTTCCCGCTTTTACGGTACCGCACCAGAGATATCTGTGTGCTGTCTCACGAAAAATGCTCCTGCGGCAGAACCCATGTGAAAATGAGCAAGCCGATGGGCAGAAGCGACGATATGCTCATTGTCAAGGGCGTTAACGTATTCCCCTCCCAGATTGAAACGGTGCTGCTGAACAAGGGCTACGCCGCCAACTATCAGATCTTAGTGGACCGCGTCAACCACAGCGACACCATCGAGGTTCAGGTAGAGATGATGCCGGAAGCCTTCTCCGGTACGGTCGCCGATATCACCAATCGGGAAAAAGAGCTGGTGGATGCGATGCGGGCGATGCTTGGCATTTATGTCCGGGTGAAGCTGGTAGAGCCGAAGACCATCGCCAGAAGCGAAGGCAAGGCTGTCCGCGTTATTGATAAACGGAAATTGATCGATTAACGGAAAGGAAGAGTACTATGATTATTAAACAGCTTTCCATTTTTGTAGAAAACACCAAGGGCCGCCTGGCGGACATTGCCGATATTCTGGCAAAGGAGAACATCGATATCCGCGCCCTTTGCGTTGCGGACACCAAGGATTTCGGGATCTTACGGCTGATTGTCAACGATCCGGAGAAAGCGGCCATCATCTTAAGGGAAAATCATTGTACGGTAGCTCTTACCGAGGTTTTGACCATTAAGATTGAGGATAAACCCGGCGGGCTTGCCAAACCCATTCGGATTCTTTCCGATCATGGCATCAATGTAGAGTACATGTATGCATTTGTCTCTAAAGAGTTTGATTCCGCTTTCGTAATTTTGAGAGTGGAGAATAACGAGGCGGCGATTAAAATTCTTCTCGACGCCGGTGTTACTTTAGTATCCAGCAAGGAAATTTACGATATGTAACTGTCGAGTTGCCAAGGGTGGCCGGGATTCCGGTCACCCTTGAAATTTGTTGATTTTATTGACACTCCCAAAGAAAAAAGATATAATGGAAAAGGCTTTTGGCGCCTTGATTCGTTGAGTAACGGCGCCGGATGCAAAACCAAAGATGGTTTGTTGAAAGGATGAAATACTATGTTGACTGCAGTAACCGGTATCAACTGGGGCGACGAAGGAAAAGGCCGTATGGTGGACCTGTTAAGCGAGGAATACGATATTGTTGTTCGCTATCAGGGAGGCAATAACGCGGGTCATACTGTAAAAAATCCCAAGGGAAAGTTTGTATTAAATTTGCTTCCTTCCGGAATTTTGCGTCCCGACGTGGCTTGTGTGATGGGAAACGGAATGGTCATTGATCCGGATCACCTCACCAACGAGATTCGCTCCCTTCGGGAAAAGGGAATTGAAATTACCCCCGATAATCTAAAGATTTCGGATCGGGCCACCATTTGTATGCCGTTTCACGTGCTGCAGGATCGCCTTGAGGAAATTCGTCTCTCTAAAACCGGCGCCCAGTTTGGTTCTACCCAGAGAGGTATTGCCTATGTTTACGGCGATAAATATATGAAAAAGACCCTTCGGATGGGGGATCTGCTCCATTTGGACGATGCGGTGAAATCGCGGCTTGCGACCATTGTGGAGTCGAAAAACCTGATTATGGAGAACGTTTACCATGCCGATCCCGTGGATCTGGAAGAGATGTGGGCATGGTGCCAGCGTCACGCCGAAACCTTCAAGGACTATATCTGTGATGCCGGCGCGTATCTGGATGATGCGGATCGGGAAGGAAAGAAGATCCTGTTCGAAGCCCAGCTTGGCGCTTTGCGGGATGTAGATTTCGGTATCTATCCCTATTCCACCAGTTCTAACGTCATCGGCGCGTACGCTCCTATTGGAAGCGGTCTTCCCGGACGGAAACTGGATAAATCCATCGGAATTATGAAGGCGTATTCCTCCTGCGTCGGTGAAGGTCCCTTTGCCGCGGAATTGGGAATGACCGAGGAAGAAAAGGATAAGCTTCGCGAGGTAGGGCATGAATACGGCGCCGCTACCGGACGTCCCCGCCGGGTAGGCCCCTTCGATGTCGTTGCCAGCCGGTACGGCGTGATGTGCCAGGGCGCCGATGAACTGGCGCTGACCCTTTTGGATGTACTGGGATATATGGATCAAATTCCGGTGATCCCCAAATATGAGCTGTCCGACGGAACTTTAACCGATCGTTTCCCCATGGGAGAGGCGCTGGACACCGCGAAACCGGTGGTAGAGTACCTTCCCGGATGGAAAACGGATATTTCGGGGATTCGGAAATTTGAGGATTTGCCCCAAGAGACAAAAGATTACGTCCGTTACTTAGAAAAAGCGGTTGGCTGTAAGATCCGCTACCTTTCTGTGGGACCGGAGCGGGATCAGTATATTGAGATCCAGTAAGGGAGGAAGGTATGAACCAAGAGATTGTTTTGGTCATTGATTTTGGCGGTCAGTATAACCAGCTGATTGCTCGCCGGGTCAGAGAAAATAATGTGTATTGCGAGATTGTCCCTTACACCGAGGGGTTAGCCCGGGTCAAAGAGGTTCATCCCAAGGGGATTATCTTTACCGGCGGTCCCAATAGTGTATACGATCCTTCGTCCCCCCATATTTCCAAGGAAATTTTCGAGTTGGGGATTCCGGTTTTGGGAATCTGCTACGGCTGTCAGCTGATGGCGTATCTTCTTGGCGGAACCGTTTCTCCCGCTTCTGACGCTTCGGCGAGGGAGTATGGAAAAACCGAGACGGAATACGACTGTTCCTCTCTTTTGTTTTCCAAGGAGAAGGGAATTTCCTGGATGAGCCATGGGGATTACATCAGCGCCGTTCCGGAAGGCTTTACCGTTACGGCGAAGACGGCGGTATGTCCTGTAGCCGCTATGGAATGGAAAGAGAAGAAGTTTTATGGGGTTCAGTTCCACCCCGAGGTCAATCACACCGAGTACGGCAAGGAGATGCTTCGCGCCTTTTTGTATGAGGCCTGCGGGTGTGAAGGAAGCTGGACGATGGAAGACTTCATCGAGAAGACGGTGGCCGAGATCCGTCGTGAGATCGGCGACAGCGGCGTGGTTTTGGGCCTTTCCGGAGGGGTGGATTCCTCGGTGGCTGCCGCTTTGATTAGCCGTGCGGTAGGAAAACAGCTCACCTGCGTTTTCGTAGATCAGGGGCTGATGAGAAAAGACGAGGGTGATTACGTCGAAGAGACCTTCACCAAGCTGTTTGATATGAATTTTGTCCGGGTGAATTGCCAGGATGTGTTTTACGAAAAGCTCAAGGGGATTACCGATCCGGAACAAAAGCGGAAAGTGATCGGAGAAGAGTTCTATCGGGTATTTTCTCAAAAAATCAAGGAAAACTACGGCGATGGCTTTTTCGCCCAGGGAACCATTTACCCCGACCGCATTGAGAGCGGAAAAGGGGACGCCGCGGTGATTAAAACTCACCATAACCAGGTCAAGATCACGGACGAGGTTCAATTTAAAGGCGTGGTAGAGCCCCTTAAGGATCTGTTTAAGGACGAGGTGCGCAAGGTAGGCGAGATGTTGGGATTGCCCCACGAGCTGGTTTGGCGTCAGCCTTTCCCGGGACCGGGACTTGGCGTTCGTATCATTGGCGAGATCAATGCGGAACGGGTCAAGATATTGCAGGACGCCGATGCGGTGCTTCGAGACGAGATGAGCCGCTGCGGTTACGAGTCCCAAATGAGCCAGTTCTTTGCGGTACTTCCGGGAGTCAAGACGGTAGGGGTTATGGGAGACGCCCGAACCTACGATGAGCTGATCGCCATCCGTGCCGTGACCACGGACGACTTTATGACGGCGGACTGGGCAAAGATCCCTTATGAGATTTTGGGAAGGGTTTCCAATCGGATTATCAATGAAGTGACACACGTCAATCGGGTGGTGTATGACATTACTTCGAAACCCCCGGGAACCGTGGAGTGGGAATAAATTGAAAAAGTCTCAAACCCAGTATTTATGCGGGTTTGCGGGTACAGCTTAAATCGCCTATCCGTATTGCAACACTGTTGCAACACATCACGCACAAAAAGTTTTGCAGCAGATGAAATTGTTATAAGTAGCTTTGCGGCGAAACTGAAAAATGAGTAATGGAGGGGCTCTGACGAAAAATCAGAGTCCTTTTTTCCTCTGTCTTATAATACCTTTGAAAGCTTTTGCATACTTGTTAAGCAAATTGCAATCTTATATAGTAAGCTTAGGCAGGATGTGTGTCAGATGAAAATCATATCATTTAGACAAGCAGGAATATTCTCGGGTCATACAGTCCAAATTGATATAAAAACGAGATAACCGCCCATGTGATTGTTCACGCGGGCGGCCTTTTGGGTAATTGTGGAACGAAAATCGCTATTTAGTCGTGTAGCATTGCAAAATTTATTACACGATCAAATTGACACACTTTATTATCGCTGAATTGGTGTGAAACAACAATTATTGTTCGGCCATCAATAGAAAATATGAGGTCTTCAATTCGCTGGGCGGTCTCAGTATCCAAATTTGCCAACGGTTCATCAAGAATCAGAATATCCGTATCCCTTAAGAGTGCTCGGGCAAGGCATACTCGTTTACGCTCGCCGCCGGAAAGATTGCTGCCATTTTCTTCCATAAGCGTATCCAGCGATGCTGCGTTGGCATATTTTTCAAGTCCCAGCTTTACAAGCAAACGGATAAGTTCTTCATCTTCGACATCTCTGTACATGGTTAGATTGTTTCTAAGGGTATCACGGAAAAGAACGGCGTCCTGCCGTAAAACAGTGATGCATGCATATGTGTTTGTATAATCGGAAACAGACTTGCCATCAATCAAAATCTGCCCTTTCTTAACATCAAAATATCGCAGCAAAAGATTGATCGCCGTTGTCTTACCGCATCCGCTGGGGCCGCAAAACAAATACCGTTTGCCTTTTTCCATTCTGAAATTGACGTCGTTCAAAACCGCCCGCGATGCTTCATAACCAAAGGTTACACCCTGAAAGCATATTTCCTTGTCAAACGATTTCAAACCAACTTGTTTTGTTTTATCAGAGTAAGAAAGAAATTCTTCCATCCCTTCGCAGGTAGGTTTGACAGATACCAGCAAGCGAATTATTTGTGCCAAAGAAATCAACGGATAGGACAGCTGGTCAATCATTCCGATGGCAATAAAGAAATCACCTGGGGAAAACTCTCTGCGAAGAACAAGCCATGTAGCACATACCAAAACCAAAAAATACGAAAGATACGAAATCAAGGTAGTAATGAGCTGTGCTACCGCGCTTAACTGTGCGTCATAAAGCGATTTGGACATTGTGAAATCGTTGCTTTTTTCAAACTTATCTATGATTGTTTGTTCGATAGAAAAGTTTTTAACAATTTCAAAGCCTGACAGCCAATCGTTTATCTTTGACAAATGATCTGCTGTTGCCTCCATACAAGCAGTTTGTGCCTTTTGCAGCCGTTTCTCGATTAGCTTCGGAATATACAAAGGGGTTGTGAGCAGAACAAGTGTGATAATTGCAATTCGCCAATCCAATATCAACAATGCTGCGGCAACAAAGATAATTTTGAACACGATCTCACAAAAGGAGAGCCACATATCAAAATATCTTCCTTTAATGGCATCCGCTTCCACCGTATATTTGGAAATATACTCACCTTGAGGTATTTCTTTATACTCAACATAGCTTCTTTCTAAGATACTCTTGAAAATATCTTGTTTCAATGACTTTGTGCATCCAACCACAAATTTTGCAAGAAATCGTCTGTAGCAAAAATAGAAAAACACCTCAAGAAGAATAAAACCTATCAGCAGCACCGCATATTTCACTGTGTTGCTCATCTGCCCGGCAACTGCATAGTCAAGCACATCGCCTTTAAAGAACTGCAAAATGACCGCAAAAACAGAACTTACCAAAGTGCAGCACAAGGCGCCTATAAAGTAAGACCGATTTTGTTTTATATATTTTTTCATATTTTCCTCCTATGCTTTTGAAGCGATAGAAGGATATTTAGTTTTTCCTTCTATCGTTTAGAAGGACATACGACGCTTTACCATAAGAAACACCTTCAAAAGTAAAAATACTATATTATATATTATAATACAAATTATAACATAAAAAAGTTAATTTTTCAAAGAGTTTATTGAATTTTCCCGTTTTCTACGCTATCACATATGCTTTCGAATGGACAACCGCCCGACGGGACTTTCCCGAACTGCCCTCCGCAGTCTATCAACGTTGATAAGATTTTGACAACCATCCATCGTATAACTAAGGTAATATGGGTAATCAAAACAATCTGAAGAATAGAAACGAATTATCTATAAACAAAATTGATTAGGATTTGTCGAGTTCGAATAATTTCAGAAGCCCAAAAAGCCTGATATAACTGGGCTTTTGAGAGGTTAAGGCCCTCTGTGGCAACGATTTGGCAACACTTTTCATGATTCATAAATAAAGAGCGGACAGGTATAGGAATCTGTTCGCTCTTTATTGTCATTTTACAAAAAGAGATATGCGAATTTATCAAGTTCATTCTTGTTCCGTTCTGATTGTGGATGTCGAAGGCAAATTGTATATTTCTTTTTTTAGAAATAATGGGTAAAAATACTCGTCTTCTAATCGCTTAAATTCAAGCCACTCAAAATCATGGCGACAATCTCCCTCTTTCAGGAAAAACTTGCTGCCTTTGCTCAATAAATCGGTGTCTGTAATATCCATAAGAAAATAAACACATAATTCGTGATAATTCAAGCCATCAACATCTTCTTTGAAAAATGCTTGGTTAAGCCATAACGGACGAATAATTTTAGGGGTAATCCCTAATTCTTCTCGAACTTCTCGAACAACTGCCTGTTCAGCAGTTTCTCCCATCTTCACACGACCGCCTGGTAAATAATAATACGGTGAGCGTTCGTCATGCATGGCCAATATCTTATCATGGTTTATCATCATAGCGCATACACGATAATTAAACTTTCCACCATTAACTTCAAATGAAATATCCATACGAACACCTACATCAATTTTTAATTTGTTCATTTCTGATTACCCGGATACGCTTTTCCCATTGCGTCGCTTAACTCTTGTCACGGAACTTTCGCATATCCAGAGTGGCTGACGGTTAAGCCATAAAAACATCTTCGAGGTTTGCGAGAGCTGCTTTTGTGTAAAGCGATCGGCACTCCGTTTCGGGAAGCCCGGCGTCATACCGGATTTGTAATTAAGCCAAAACTGTCAATGGCGAAATGGTTTGCGCTATATTCTGTTTTTCTCTCCCCAGTCACACATACTATCTAAAATGGGAATCAGTGATTTTCCCCGTTCTGTTAGACTGTATTCGACCTTGGGCGGGGTTTGCGGATATTCCTCTCGATGGACAAGTCCGTCCGCCTCCAATTCCTTTAGTGTGGCGCTCAGCGTTTTGTAGGAAATGGTTTTGATATATTTCTTCAATTCGTTGAAACGAACTACTTTAAAGCCCATCAGAGCGTACAGGATAAACATTTTATATTTTCCTTGTATTAAAGACATAGTGTAGTTGAAACCAGTTTCTTCCAAATTAGCGTCTTTAATGCATTCGATACTCATTTTACACTCTCCTAAAAGTAAGTATATTATTTTGATGTTAGTATCACACTTTCATGTGCGTACTTGTTTTGCTCCTTATTCATGCTATAATTATAATATCAATAGCGGATAAAGTCAATCCGGCTAATAAGGAAAGGAGTCATAACTATGGCAAAGAATTTGGGCGTTCAGCCTTACTTGTTCCCTATGCCGACTTACATGATCGGCACTTACAACGAAGATAATACAGTCGATGTGATGATGATGGCGTGGGGAGGGATTTGCGCCGAAGATATGGTTGCGTTAAATTTGGAGGCCGAACATAAAACGGTGGCTAATCTGGAAAGCAGAAAAGCTTTTACCCTTGCCGTCCCCGGAACGGATACGCTGCGGGAATCTGATTTTCTCGGAATTGCCAGTTCCAACAAGATGGCGGATAAGTTTGAGCGTACCGGTCTTCACGCTGTCAAAAGCGAGCGGGTGGATGCACCCGTGATTGCCGAATACCCGGTCACATTGGAGTGTGAGGTTGTGGAGATGCAATCCCAACCCTACGGTTTGCGGGTGCTTGGAAAGATTGTCAATGTGATTGCTGACGAAAAAGTTTTGGATGACGCCGGAAAGATCGACGCCGGAAAGCTCCATGCTTTTGCCTTTGACCAAATGCAGCATGGGTATTATGCTATCGGCGAGAAGGTCGGCAAGGCTTGGCACAGCGGCGCGGATCTGATGAAAAAATAAGCGCGGGACATGGGACATGAGTAAAAAAATTGTGATCTTAAACGGTAGCCCCCGCAAGGCGGGAAATACTTCTGCTCTTGTCAAAGCGTTTACGGAAGGGGCAGAAGGTGCCGGCAATACGGTAATCGAGTTCTTCTTGGACGGCATGGATATTCATGGCTGTAAAGGCTGCTTTGGCGGCCACAGCAGCAGGGAATGTCCCTGTGTTCAGAAGGATGACATGGATCAGATCTATCCCGCAGTAAAAACAAGTGATGTGGTTGTGCTGGCCAGTCCGCTGTATTATTGGACGATGAGCGGACAACTTAGAACAGCCCTTGACCGTCTGTTTGCTTTGGAGGAAGGAGACGGGAATCTCCTTAGAGGAAATGGGAAATCGTCAGCCCTTTTGATGGCGGCAGAAGGTCACGGCTTTGATGACGCTCTGCTTTACTATGACCACTTGATGGAACATTTACGGTGGAAAAACCTCGGGTGTGTGCTCGCCGGAGGGAATATGAAAGTTGGCGACATCAAAGGAAAGAAAGAAATCGAGCAAGCTTACGCGCTCGGAAAATCTATTGAATAATCCATACAAAGGAGCATTGCCATAAAACAAATTACTTTACCTAAGGCCTCTGTGCTAACCTCGCCCAACCCGGTAACGGTGGTATGTACCCAAAAGCCGAATGGTTCTACCAATCTTGCCACAGTATCTTGGTGGACTTATCTCTCCTACAATCCGAGTATGATTGCCTACGCTATGGCAAAGACTTCCTACAGCGGAGAAATGGTGCGGAATAATAAGAAGGTGATTCTTACCATTCCCGGCGCAGAAATTGCCGACGTCGTACTGGGCTGCGGCAGCACCACCGGGCGCAATACCGATAAGGTTTCCAAATTCAATATTGCGCTTGCCGAGGTAGAGGGCAGCGCGATTAAAATCCCCGCTCACAGCCGTGTTGCTATCGTTTGTAATCTGAAAGAGTATCACGAAGTGGGCGACCATTACCTGTATATCTGCGATGTAGAGCGGGTTTATGGGGATGAAACGGAAGAAGCTCTGTTTGCGTGGAACGGGTATTCCCAGCTTCGTCCGGCAAAATAACAGACGGGTGGCATAGGCTCCTACAGTTTGCTTCCGAACGCTCATTTTGACCGCAGAAGGATATATTAGCAACAAAGAAGCGGTTGATAAAATCCGCTCCCTGACCCGTTCTTTTACGACGCACCTTGTATACAGCTTTGCCGTGCGGCCATTTTTAGGGGCATGGCAAAGCTTTTTGTTGTTTCCATTTGGCTGGCGCTTTGGCGGCGGCCTTTTTGTTTGCCTTTTTTCACTATCTATAGCACCCGTGAATGTAACAATTTTCTATTGACGCTGTCCAATGATGGGGAAGGCGTAGATACGGCTAGGATAACAGCGCGCTTGACTCAGGATGCCTTGTTGCGTCCGGCGGTGCGAGAATTTGAGTCGCAGGAGAAATTTAAAATTGTTACCCGGATTACCAATGGATTGCCGGGAATGATCCCATGTGATTTTCCAAAATGTCCTTTTTTAGCCGCTGTGCCGCAGCACTCAGCGGATGCTGTCGATCATATACCATGCAGATTTGCCGTTCCGGTATTTTCTCTCGCAGTTTGATTTGGACAATCTTCCGTTGACGAAGGGCTTCCTGCGCCATAGGCTCCGGGAGAAAAGCAAGACCGAGATCGGATTTCACCAAGGGCAAAATCTGATCCGCGGTTGCCACTTCGGTGTCGGGGTTCAGTTCCAGACCGTGAGATAAAAACAGGTCGTGATAAAATTCCCAGGTCATTGTCTCATGGCTAAGGCAAATTAGTGGATAATTTTGCAATTCGGCAAGAGTGAGTTCCCGGCTGCCCAGTGGAGCAAACGTTTTTCCGCCCACAAGAACGTCTTGGAACGATTGTAGGTTTATTTCCTGGAGCGAGGCATCCGCGTTGGTAGGTGTTGAGACAACCGCGAAGTCTATTTCGCCGTTTTTAATGGAACGAATTGCCTGTGGAGTAGAGTGGTTATAGATTTTCAACCGAATGCCGGGATGTTCCATACGGAAGGTTTTTAATTTGTCAAGCAGGTAGATGTTCAACGCCGTTTCACTGGCGCCAATGGAGATACTGCCATTTTCTAACCCCGTACTGGCTGTCAATTCCGCCTCTGCCGCCTGCAACTGGGACATTGCGACGGCGACATGCTCGAACAGCCGCGCTCCCGTCGGTGTGAGCTTTACACCCCGGTTGGTTCGGATAAAAAGGGTACAATGGAGTTGCTGCTCCAGACAATTCATAGCACGGGTGACATTTGGCTGCCCACTCCCCAAAGCGATAGCTGCTTTGGTAAAATTATTGTACTTGGCTACGTAATAAAATATTTTATAGTATTCAAAATTAACGTCCATATTCTTTGCCCCTGACATATCATTTTATGATAGTTATTATATCAATAATGCTTTTTACAAATTTCCATGTTACTAGTATAATGAATCGTAGCTGTAAAAACAAGTGGGGAGGGACTTATCATGAAAAAGAGAACCCCCCCTTTCCACATAGTCGCTGTCACATACTGTCCAGGAATGACTGCCTTATACCGAGGAATGTAATTTATCTCTTATACCATTCCGTTTATTACAGTCAAGAAACGCCTATCCATCCATAAAACTTATGTTAGGGGATGATTTTATGCCATTTGTTCTTCCGCGAGAAGAGGAAGCGGAGAATATTTTTTCCAGAATCCTTTCATCCGAAGCAGCCTGTGAGCGGCTTAGCGAGACATTCTACGACCATTTACTGGATGATAACCGATACGTGGATCCCGACCCTCGCCATCTGGCTGAGGTTCTTTTTACCGCATACAAGAACGGAGATGTCAGCGCTGTTTTACTGGAACTGTGCCATCGCAGCATGTTTGACCTATTAAAAGAGTCCTATCTGATTCCAAAACGGTTTCACGGAAAAGCGGGTGAAAATCCAGTGATCCTTACCGATAAAGATGGGATGCTGTTGGAAAAGAAAAAGGAGACGGTCTCCAAACACGAATACAAAAAATTCTTTGAAATTTATCGATCTCATTTTGCCGCCCCACGTTCTCAATTGTACCTTGCGGATGGCTATGATCTTATCAGACATTATACCGAGGGGATGGAGATTGGGGAGAGAAAGGAAAATAAAAAGCGGGGGATTCTAATTCTGTACGCGCTTCCGGACACCAAAAAGCTACACCTCACAGAAGCGCAGGCCTACGATATTGTCTGGACTACATTTCAGGAAATCCAGAAGGTTGCGTTTTCCGCGGTTGTTTACTATGGACAGGAGACAGGAACGAACAATGGGAAATCTTTTGATGAGCTTGGCGTACTTCTGCCCATCCACCAGTTTGAGAATACAATGCTTCAGCATCTTGAAAGAATAGACGGTCTGGTGTTGGCTTGTCGCGAGAACATGGTCAAAATCGCGGGAGCCGGAAGCCTTGACCTGTAACCAAAATAAGGAATTAGCGATGCCGTAACCGATGAGCGATCAGCCAGAGTTAAAAAGAGTCGTTTCCATGTGGCGCCTGAGGCGCTTTTATGGTGTGATTGATAAGATTCCCGATAAAACAGACGGTGCGGCGCACCGCATAATACTGTGGATGCCAGAGAAAAGAGGTAATGACGAGATGTTATCGGAGCGTAAAAGAGATAGAAAACCAGCAAAGAAATATCACTCTCATGGACAAATGTCCGAATCCTTTCTGACGGCCGTTTTCCTGTCGTTATCCGGCGGCTTGCAAGACGCCTATACCTATGTTTGCCGCGGCAAGGTTTTTGCCAACGCGCAGACGGGAAACATCGTTTTGCTGAGTCAAAACATCTATGAACAAAACTGGTCGGCAACGTTCCACTATTTGTTCCCTCTGCTTTCTTTTGTGCTGGGCGTAGCGATTGCTGAATGGATTCGGCAATCCTTTCAAAGTTGGCGGGCCATTCACTGGCGCCAGATTGTCCTGCTGAGCGAAATCCTGTTGTTGTTTGTCGTGGGATTCCTGCCGGAGAACTTCGATATGCTGGCAAATGTGCTTGTGTCCTTTTCATGCGCGATGCAGGTGCAGACCTTCCGAAAAATGACGGGATACGCCTTTTCCAGCACAATGTGTATCGGCAATATGCGCAGCGGTATGGAAGCGCTTTTTACATACATACGGACGCGCGACAGGGAAACGCTAAAAAAGTCGCTATACTATTGGAAAATTATTTTCCTGTTTGGATTTGGCGCGGGGCTTGGCGGGCATTTTGTGTCCGTGTTTGGGGCGAAAACCATTTGGCTTTCCTGTGCGCTTTTGCTTGTTGGGTTCTTTTTGATGTTTATTAAGGAAGAGATAGAGGAACACGCGGAGATTTGTGAACAGTTGCAGGATGTTCAGCGAAAATAATGGCATACGAATCGATGGGATTCAAAAGCCGGGCGCGCAATACAAAGCGGTCTTGCCGCTGCGCTTATGGTTTTGGTTTCCGCAATGGGGACAACATAACGATTGAGCACGTTTTTTCATCCTTCATAAAAAGAGAGCGAACTGATTTTGATTTCTCAGCTCGCTCTTTTGCTTTTTCCATCGGGAATCGCCTGGAATTACGATGAAATTTCGCAATCTAAAAAAACTTTGGAACCGGTTGCTCCTTTTTGACCTTGATATTTGCCGTTGTAAGGATTTAGCGCGGTTTTATCCATCTTTGCAAAAACAAGCTGGCCCACTCTTCTGCTGGCTTTTAATTCGATGGCGCAACGATTGGCATTGTATAATTCCAGCGTAATTTCCCCTTTAAAACCGGGATCAACCCATCCGGCATTTTGGATAAACAGTCCCATTCTGCCAAGAGAACTTCTTCCTTCTACGAAAGCAGTCAGATCGTTTGGCAAATCAAAGTATTCCATGGTGGTTGCGAAGACGAATTGGTTGGGCAAAAGGATATACGTGTCGCTTTGAATTGTCTTATATGGGATCTCATCCTCTAAATTTATGATCCCCGTAGAGGAATCTTCAACAACGCTGAAAGTATTTCCCAACCGTATATCTACGCTGGCAGGTTGAATTTGTGTTCTTTCTAACGGTTCAATGATAAGCGTTTTTTCTTCCAACATTTTGAGAATCGTTTGATCCGACATAATCATGGTATAGTTCTCCCTTTTTATCAATGTTTCAGTTCCTCTTTGGGCGTTTAAACCGCTGTGGCGCTAACTCTTTTTCACCCAGAGATTTTCGTCCGGGGCCTGTCCGTCATGCGCCATCCATTTGCATCCTGTTACTTCCATATTGGTGAAAAGCGCTCGAAAGGATGAATCCTCGGGGCTGCAGGCATAGACGCCGAAACGGATTTCATCTCTTGCTTCGGCCATATGACAGATACGCATTTGATGAAATGTTTTTCCATCTTCTGAACATTCGATGCAAAAATCATCCTCCCGGCGGCTCAATCGATACCACATAAATTTTACAGTAGCCGGAATTTCGGTAATTGCCCAATCGGAGTACCCATGATTTGTGACGACGCTGCCCAAATGCTGGAAATGTTCATTTTCGTATTCAATCGATGCTTTCAGCCAATTTTCGCTGTTCAGATATAAAACCACGCCGCATTGGTCGAAGCGATGGCTGCTTTCGGAAAATTCGGTTTTTACCGTGAAAGAAAAGAACTGTTCCCGGGTAGATATTTGAAGGACTGGAGCGTTATCGTTGCGAAAATGATAATAGGTCCTTTGCCATAAATCCGTATGCGGCTTTGTAACAATTTCGATTTTATCTTGGGATATCGTATAATCCTGGGGCTCTCTTGTCCATTTAAGGTTGCTTGCATCAAACTTCATTGTTATTCCTCCAATCTTTTGTATCCTCTTTTGCAATCATTTACAATGTATGAAAAAATGTAATTTGTGATATCTGCATAATATCAAAAGCTCCCCGAAATGAAACGATCTTTCGGGGAGTTTTTGTTAAGCAGGGTTTTGGACCGGCGTAGGAATTTCCATGTCGTCCTTGGGATATTTGTGCCGGACAATAAGGAAAGTGACAACGTGCGTAAAAGCCGTAATCGCCCAGGAAACCGGATAAGACAGGTAAAGGGTGGTCAGGGTGGGGGAGAGGAAGTGGAAAATGGTAAAAATCCATAAAATTCTTAAACCGCAGGCGCCGGTCAGCGATACCACCATTGGTACAATCGAATACCCCATACCGCGAAGACTTCCTACCATGGTGTCCATAATCCCGCAGAGGAAATAAGTGGGGCAGATGATGGACATTCTCAAAAGTCCGTATTCCACAACCGACGGGTCGCTGGTATATAAGGCTAAGAGCTGATGGCCGAAAAGGAGAGCCAAAAGTCCCAACGAGAGACCAAACAGCACCACATATCCCTGGCAAACAATCAGGATCTTGTTGATTCGGCGGTATTTTTGGGCGCCCATGTTTTGCCCGGTAAAGGAGATCGCAGATTGATATAGAGCGTTCATCGCCACATAAACAAAGCCCTCAATGTTGGCGGCGGCGGTATTGCCCGCCACAACCGTAGAACCAAAGGAGTTGACAGTGGATTGGATCAGCACGTTGGAGATGGAAAAAATAGCGCCCTGCAATCCGGCGGGGAGGCCGATTCGGACAATGTTCTTCAATTTGTCCTTGTAAATTTTCAGCTTGGAAAATTGAAGCCGCAAAGGCCCGTTTTCATGAACCAGGCAACGAAGGATCAAACCCATGGAAAGGCACTGGGAGATGACGGTGGCCAGGGCAACGCCAGCTACATCCATTTTGCACACAATGACAAAAAACAAATTTAAGAAAATATTCAAAACTCCGGCGATCGCCAGAAAATACAGGGGGCGTTTGGTGTCCCCAATAGCCCGCAAAATCGCGGAACCGAAATTATACACCAGCATAACCGGACAGCCGACAAAAATGATCCGCATATACAGCGCAGCCTTGTCGATTACGTCTTCCGGCGTCCCCATCAGGGTCAACAGCGGGCGGGTCAGTAAAATACCCAAAACCAGCAAAATCACGCCTCCGATGAGGGAGATCATAATGGAAGTATGTATCGTCTCATGAAGATCCTTGTCTTGCTTGGCTCCATAGCTATGGGAAACCAAAACGTTGGTTCCAATGGAAAGGCCGAGAAAGATGTTAGTCAACAGGTTGGTTACCGCGCCTGTGGAGCCCACCGCCGCCAGGGAAGTGCTTCCGGCGAACTGTCCTACCACGATTACATCAGCAGCGTTAAAAAGGAGCTGCAAAATGCTGGAGAGCATCAGCGGAAACGCAAACCGCAATATTTTTCCGGGTAAAGGACCCGAACACATATCCATTTCGTAAGATTTCATTTTTTTCTTCCTTTCTCCAAAACTATTACCTATTATAGGACCTTTTTTTGAATTTACAAGCTTCTGGAGAATTTTTAAAGGGGATTCTCCCAAATGGGTATAATGAGAGTAAAATTCCTGTAAAAAATATGGAAAATACATAAAAAACTAAAAGTCATTTCGGTATTTTAAACAGAATTCTTTCCTAGTATGCTTCCTGGTTGCGAAAATTGGGGGTTTATGGTAAACTAAATGTGAACAATTATTATTCCGTTAGGAGGAATTTTATGGCGAGAATCGCGGGAGCCGGGTTAATTACCGGGTATCTTTGTACCGCCCAGTGCCGGCACTGTCTGTACGGCTGTTCCAATAAGGGGAAAAAGGAATTTCTCACTCCTCAAAAAGGGGAGGAGATCTTAAGAATACTTAAGGATGCGGGCGTTTATAGCCTTCATATCGGTGGGGGAGAGCCTTTTTTGGATTTTGATTCCTTAGTGGAGACCATCCGTTTGATGAATCGGTATCATATCGCGGTGGATTACATCGAGACCAACGCCTATTGGTGCTACGACAAAAGGAACGCAGTGGATAAGCTGACTGTTTTAAAAAAATTAGGTGTGGACACCGTTATGGCGTCGGTGGATCCTTTCCACATTGAGCATGTTCCTCTCTCCCGCCCTCTTTTGATGTGCGAGGCGGCAAGGGAAGTAGGAATCGGTTATTTTATCTGGCAGGACCGGTTCCTTCGGAGACTGCTGCCGCTAAATCGAAACGAGGTTCATACCGAAGAGGAGCTGAAAGCCCTTTTGGGAGACAATTACCTTCTCGACACAGCTAAAGAATACGGGGTGGGGATGAACGGAAGGGCGCTTTCTTTTGCCCGGGAATTGTATCCCCTGCGCCCGGCGCGGGAGATCGCCTCGAAGCAGCCATGTTCTCGGATGCTTCGGGGGCACCATTGTCACGTGGATTTGTACGGAAACGTCATTCCGGCGGGCTGTACCGGTATCTCCATACCGTTAGCGGAATATTTAGAGGAAAAGCCTCTCTTTGATCGGGAACGGTATCCCGTTTTAGAGCGACTTCTTACCGAGGGTACAAGAGGGCTCTTGGCATATGCGGAAACTTTGGGATTTGATGGAGAAACCCCCTGTGCGACCAACTGTGATCTTTGTTATAGGATCCGGTGCTTTTTAAGAGAAAAGGCGCCCACACGGGAGATTGGTCCCGATTGTTTCTATGAGATGATGAACGGCGTTTAAAGCGTGGAAAAAGCCGCCCACTTGGGCGGCTTACAGTATTTTTTCAAACCCGATTCGTTCACTTCCGTCCAGAAGATAAATTTTTCCGCAAGGAGTAAACCCGTTCTTTTGCAGATGGTGCTGCATAGGAATGTTGTTTTTATGGGTATCGATCCGGATGCTGAGGGCGCCTTTGTCCTTGGCTTTTTGTTCCAGCGCCCGCAGTAAAACTCCGGCATATCCCTTTCCCCGGACCGCGCTGGAAACCACCACCCGGTGGATGGTGATATACCGGTTTTTGTTGAGCCAGTCTCCGTCGCAGATCTTTTGGTAGGTAGGCTCGCTTTCTTCCTGGAGCACCGTATAGGCGACGGGAATGTCCTTTTCGTCGGCAACCACATAGGCGGCGCCTTTTTCGATATCGGCGGCGAGGACCTCGGGGTTGGGATAGCCCTTTTGCCATTGGTCGATGCCTTTTTCCTTTAAAAAGGCTTTCGCGCTTTCAATCATTTCACAGAGAACATGCAAGTCTTTAGGTAACGCTTTCCTGACAATCATAACCGTCCGTTCCTTTCTAAAAGACTCCTTTTGTTCAGCAGAAAAAGAGACGCAGCTTCCTGCGCCTCTTTTCAAGCTTTATTTTGCAGCCGCTTTCTCTATACTGCGCGGGTAACTTTTCCGGAACGCAGACAGCGGGTGCAGGCATGAACACGACAGGGCTTACCGTCAACGATTGCTTTCACACGCATCACATTGGGTTTCCACGTTCTATTGGTACGACGATGGGAATGGGAAACCTTAATTCCGAACGATACTCCTTTGCCGCAGAAATCACATTTAGCCATATTCTGCACCTCCTTCACAAACATATAACGATAGAATTTTAGCAGAATTCCGCAGGAAAATCAAGTCCTTTTTTGAATTTTTTTAAATTCTTTTCCTTTCCCTTGTTTTTTTAACGGAAACTCAGTATAATAATGGAAAGGATTTGGGAGAGAAAGGAGATTTTAGATGCCTGCTGTCGCTGAATATCTGTACACATTATTTGTCCGCGCTATTGCGCTGGTGATTTCCCTTCCGTTTCATGAGTGCGCCCACGCATGGGCCGCTTACAAACTGGGAGATCCCACGGCAAAAAATCAGGGGAGACTGACGTTGAATCCACTCAAACATTTGGATCCGTTTGGGGCGATTATGCTGATGTTAGTGGGGATCGGTTACGCGAAGCCGGTTCCTATTTATCCGTACCATTTTAAAAATCCCAAAGTGGGGATGGCGCTTTCCTCTTTGGCGGGGCCGGTGTCGAACCTTCTTTTGGCATATATTTCCATGATTTTGTATAAGCTTTCCTTTATTGGTTATCTTCTTTGGGGGAGCCTTCCTTTAGCGGGGGAGCTTATGCTCAATCTCACCAATATTTTCAGTATTTTGGTTGGAATTAACGTGGGGTTGGCGGTATTTAATCTTCTTCCTATCCCGCCGTTGGACGGTTCCCGGATTATGACGTTGTTTTTGTCGGAACGCAGTTATTTTTCCATCATGCGGTATGAGCGCTATATTATGTTGGGACTGTTCGTATTGCTTTTCAGCGGCGTTTTGGACAGACCCTTAAGTGTTTTGCAAAACTTGGTGTTTTCCCTTTTCGATTTTCTGACCGGCTACGTGGATTGGTTGTACCGGTTGATGTGAGCCGTATGGAAAAAGCTTTGGAATATCGGGTGGGAGAGTTTGAAGGTCCCCTCGACCTTTTGCTTTATCTCATCTCGAAACATCGTTTAAAGATCGAGGATGTGGAGATTGCTTCTCTTTTAGATCAATATATGGCCTACATCGACGCGATGAAGGATGCGGATTTGGAGATTGCCTCCTCTTTTTTGGAGATGGCGGCGCGGTTGGTTTACCTAAAGACGCTGTCTTTGCTGCCCCGCCACAAAGAGGCGGAGGCGATTGTCGTAGAGATCAAGGGCCAGCTTTCCGAATACCGGCTTTGCAAAGAGATGGCGGGAAAGCTGGAGAAAAAGAGGGAAGGCGTTTGGCCCTTTGTCCGAAAGCCGGAACCGGTAAAAGTGGATCCGATGTACCGGAGAACGCATGATAGGGAAGAACTGTTAAACGCCTATCTTTTAGCGGCAGGAAAGGCAAAACGCCGCCTTCCGCCGCCGCCTTCCGCTTTTTCCGGCATTGTCAGCCGAAAAGTCGTCTCCATTCCATCCAAAATTTTATTTATCCTTCGTAAGCTGTACCAGACGGGGAAAGCCTCTTACGAGGAGTTTTTTTCTACCGGAGATAAGAGTGAAAAGGTTGCTACTTTTCTGGCAATGCTGGAGTTAATTAAATCCAGCCGGATTCGTCTCAGTGACGACAATCGGTTCGTTTATTTTCAAAGAAGAGAAAAAAGGAGGAGAAACGAGTGAATTACACCGCTGCTATAGAAGCCATTTTATTTGCAGGGGGAGAACCGATTGAGATTGAAAAGATTGCCGCGGGGTTGGAGTTGGATCTTGCCGCCGTTCGGCAACAACTTGTGGTCTACGGGGAAAGTTTGAAAAAGGAAGATCGGGGCTTAAAACTCCTTTTTTTGGAGGACAAGGTTCAGCTTTGTACCAAAAGCGAGTACAAAGACCCTATCACAGCGGTGATTGCCGCTAAAAAGAACGCCCCTCTTTCTCCGGCGGCGATGGAGGTTTTGGCGATTGTCGCCTATAACCAGCCGGTAACGCGCAGCTTTGTGGAGCAGGTTCGAGGCGTAGACAGCAGTCAGGTGGTCAATACCTTGTGTGAAAAGGGACTTTTGGAGGAAAAGGGGAGACTTCCCATTCCCGGCCGTCCCATTGCTTACGGAACGACCGCCCACTTTTTAAGGACGTTCGGGTTAAGCTCCTTGTCCGAGCTTCCGCCCCTCCCCAATACTGATGACCAGCTCATCTTAGAAGAAACGGTACCTCGCGAAAAAGAGGAGGGAAGTACGTGATGGGATGGATTCTTCTTTGCGTTATCCTGATCCTGATTGCGGTCTTTTTAATGAGCGACCTTGTCCTCTATGTGGAAAACGGGGAGACCTTCCTTTTGAAAGGGGGATTGGGAACGTTTCAGATTTACCCGTAACAATTCGAAAAGAAGACGAAGGGGACCGAGAAGGAGAAAGAGAAGAAAAAACCAAAGCCCAAAGAGGCGTCAAAAAAAAAGCAACCTAAAGAGGAGACGCCGAAGGAAGCGCTGGTGTCGTCGGTATCCGAAGGCGTGGAGCTCTTCCGGGATATATTGTCCCCGGTAGGCAAATTCCTTTCCGGGATCCGGATTACGCGACTGATTGTACGATGTTCCGTCGGTGGTAGCGATGCGGCTCAAACGGCGCTTCAATACGGTCAAATGAATGCGTACATCTACGGCGCGGCAGCGTTGCTTCGAAATTTTTTTCACCTTCAAATTCGGGAAATTTCCCTGTATTCCGATTTTCTGTCTCAAAAGACGAAGCTTTTCTTTTCTTTTGAACTGCGCGTTTCGGTATTTTCCATACTGCGGGCGGCTTTTTCGGCAGTCGGCTCCTTTTTCCGATTCGTCTTGAAAAAGAAGAAAAAAGTAAGAAAAAAGAAAACAAATTCATTGTTGCAGGAGGAATAGATATGGCAGATCATCCGATTCAAGATTTAATGGGAATCACCATGGAAAAAATTAAGGAAATGGTTGACACCGATGTGATCGTCGGAAAACAGATTGTGATAGGCGACGTGACTTTGATTCCGGTTTCCAAGGTTTCTTTCGGATTTGCTTCGGGGGGGAGCGATCTTCCCACCCAAAAAACCGCCTTTGGCGGCGGTGGTGGAGCCGGAATTACGCTCCAGCCTTTGGGATTCTTGACTGTTTCCGGAAGCGATGTCCGTTTTTTGGAGATCAACGGCGCCGATTCTACGGCGGATCGGATCGTGAATACCGTTCCCGCGGTGATTGACCAGGTATCCGGGTTGATTCAGAAATATAAATCCGAGAAAAATACCGTGAAAATAGAAAAAACTACGGAAGAGAAAATAGAAGAATAAGCATTGACCGTCTGCCCCGCGCATAGGCATAAAGGGGCAGGTGGTTTTTGTGTTGAAGAAAATATGTTGTTGGTTATTGGCTTTTTCTCTTCTGGCTGTTCCGACGGCCGCTCAGGATACGCCATCTTCTTCCGCGAAGGCGGCCATCCTGATGGAAATGGAAACGGGCGTTGTGCTGTATGAGAAAAACGCCGATACCTTCCTTCCTATGGCCAGCACCACTAAAATTATGACGGCGTTGCTGACCTTGGAACAGGAAAATTTGGATCGGGTCTTTTTGGTGGACGAAGGGGCCATCCGAGTAGAAGGCTCTTCGATGGGGTTGCAAAAAAATGACAAGGTGACCCTTCGGACGTTGGCTGCCGGGATGCTATTGGCTTCCGGAAATGACGCCGCCAACGCCGCTGCGGTGAAGGTCGCCGGCGGTCTTACCCGGTTCGTAGAGATGATGAACGAGCGGGCAAAGGAAATCGGCATGGAGCATACCGTGTTCGAGACGCCTTCCGGCTTAGACGGAGAAAACCATGGTTCCACGGCGCGGGATATGGCGCTGTTAGCGGTCGAAGCGCTGAAAAACGAGGATTTTTTGGCTATTTGTTCCTCATCCACCATGAAACTCAGTTACGGAAATCCGGCGTATGACCGATATTTGAGCAATCATAACCGGCTTTTGAAGGAATATGAAGGATGTATCGGGCTCAAAACCGGCTACACCAAAAAAGCGGGGCGTTGTCTGGTTTCGGCGGCGAGGCGGGACGGAATGACCCTGATTTGCGTCACCCTCAATGACCCCAATGACTGGCAGGATCATAAAAACCTTTTGGATTATGGGTTCTCTCTTTTGGAGCCCCAAACCGTCCAGCCGGATTTACCGGAGAGTTATCCGGTTGTAGGAGGCCTTTCCTCGGGAGTTCCCATAACGGCGGAGCCGCTTACTGTCGCGCAGGTGAAAGGGGAAACCGCTAATGTATTTTCCCGCTTTGTTCCCACAAGCCCCTTTTTGTATGCGCCGGTGGATGAGGGAAGCTGCGTAGGGTATTTGACCTATTATCAGGAAAAAAACGGCGAGGAAACCGCATTGAAGACGGTTCCTGTTTTTGCGACAGAGGCAGTGGAATATCGGGAAGCCGAGGAATCATCCTGGATCAAGCGATGGATAAACCGGCTGCGAAGATGGTTAGAAATATAAGGAATTAGAAAGGAAACGCCATGGAAGAAGTAAGGTTACAGAAGGTAATTTCAGACAGCGGCTTTTGTTCTCGAAGAAAGGCGGAGGCGTTAATTGAGAGCGGCAGAGTCAAAGTCAACGGCCGCATTGCTCATATTGGACAGAAAGTGACGAATAAAGATTTAATCGCCATTGACGGAGAAAAACTTTCGCGACGGGAAAAAGGACAGTATCAGTATCTCTTGCTCTATAAGCCCAGGGGATATTTGACGGCGGTTTCCGACGACCGGGGAAGGAAGTGCGTTACCGAATTGATTACCGGCATTTCCGATCGGGTTTATCCGGTGGGAAGGCTGGACTTAAACAGCGAAGGCTTGCTTTTATTGACCAATGACGGAGAGTTCGCCAACGTTTTGACGCATCCCTCCCATAAGATTCCCAAAGGATACCGGGTCACTACCCATGACCCGGTGGGAGATGCCGAGATTTTGGCGTTGAGCGAAGGTGTGGAGATCGACGGGAGAAAGACCGCCCCGGCGGAAGTCCGGGTAGTAACCGAAGAGGAGAATCGAACGGTTCTTTTGATTACCATTGTGGAAGGAAGAAATCGCCAGATCCGGAAAATGTGCGAGGCGGTAGGCCTTTCGGTAGCGCGTCTGAAACGGGTGTCAGTGGGCCCCCTGCGCCTTGGAATGCTCAAACCCGGCGAATACCGGAGACTGACCAAAGACGAAGTGGACATGCTTTACGATTTGGGTAGAAGAGGGAAAAAGGCTCCCCTTCGCCGGAAGGGGGAAAGACGATAATGCTCTTTATGAGGCTTTATAACGACAAGGATCATATTTCGGAAATCGACGCTGTAAAAACGCCGGGCGATTTATTTTACATCGCCTTGGAAAACGATGCGCTTACGGGGTATTGCCAATTCCGGCTGGGGGCGAATACCGTCTATATTTTGTCGCTTCGGGATCAGGGGGATCGGCTTACCGGCGACGGACTGCTGCGGTCCGCCATGTTTTATGCCTTTTCCTCGGGAATCAATCGGGCGCATTTTTCCGAATTCATCGATATGACAAAATATGCCCCTTATGGATACCATCTTTCATGTGAAAGATACATAGAATCCATCGATGATTTCCTTGGAAATTGTATAGAACATAAAACCAAACCGGAGAGTGAAAAAAAAGATTGCAGTTGACGAATGAACGCAGTATAATATAGTGGGTGAAATTTGGGGATTCTGAGGGAATTTCCCAAATTTTCCCGATTATCATAAAAAAACCCGGCAACGAAGTTGTCGGGAAAAGTCATAGAATGGGGGCAACATCATGAATTTAGAGACCGGACTTCAGGCGCTGAACGAAAAAAAGAGCGCCTGCCAGACCGATTCCCCTGCCAGAGAGCGGATTACCGCTTTGTTTGACGAGGGAACTTTTGTCGAAATGGATGCGTTTGCGGCCGACGCCGGAGTGATTACCGGTTATGGAAAGATTGAGGGGGCAATGGTTTACGCTTTCTCTCAGGACGTCCAGGCTATGGGTGGCGCCATAAACGCTGCACATGCGGAGAAAATTGCCAAGATCTATGCTTTGGCGGCAAAGAACGGAGTGCCGGTGGCGGGAATCTATGATTCCAACGGCGCGAAAATTTCCGATGGCCAGAAAGTAATGGCCGCTTTTACCAAGATTATCGCTTCGATCACGGCTTTGTCCGGCGTTGTACCGCAAATCGCGGTAGCTGCGGGAAGCTGTGTCGGTTCTTGCGCTATGTTGGCGGCTGCGGCGGATATTCTGATTGTTGCGGAAGACGCGACGGTTTACCTCTCTTCTCCCGATGGAAACACTTCCGGAAAAGACGCCGCTGAGTGCGGCGCGGCGGATATTGTCTGCGAGGATGCGCTGTCCGCGGTATTGAAGGCGAGAGAACTGCTTAGCGTACTGCCCTTAAATAATCTGTCCATGGCTCCTGTTTGCGACGGAGACATGGCTTATACGTATGATTCTTCCGCGGATTTAAAAAAGACGGCGAAAGATGTGTGCGATGAAGGAACCTTCGTTGAGTTGAAAGCGGGATATACTTCCGCGGTGACCGGTATTGGCTCCATTGGCGGCGTGGGCGTCGGCGTGGTTGCGGCTTGCGGTACGCTCGGCGTAGAAGGCAGCGAGAAAATCGCTCGTTTTGTTCGTTTCTGCGATTGCTTTAATCTGCCGGTGGTGACCTTTGTGGATACGGAAGGATTCTGCAAAAAGAATCCCAAAAAGGCTGTGGTTGCGGACGCCGCCGCTACGTTGGCAAAAGCGTACGCGAGCGCGACCTCTCCTTTAATCGCTCTGTTTGCCGGAAAAGCGGTGGGTACGGCTTTTGCGGTATTTTCTACCTCTAACTATAAAATTGCCTGGCCTACGGCGACCATCTCTGCTTTGGATCCGGCGGCTGCGGTTGAATTTTTCTGGCACGATCGGTTGAAGGGTGCTGAGAACACCGAAGCGACGAGAAAGGCTTTGGAAGAGGAGTATGCTTCCAAAGAAGCCAGCGCATTTGCTGCTGCCGGTGCCTCTTTGGTAGAGGAAGTGATTGATCCGGCTGCTACCAAGACGTCCCTGATTGCGGCGTTGGACATGCTGGCATCGAAACGGGCTGTTGGCCTTCCCAAGAAACATATTAACTAACGATTTCCCATCAAATAAAGAAAGGGTTGTAACACAATGAGAAGATTTAATATTACCGTTAACGGAAAAGCCTATGATGTTGCTGTGGAAGAAGTCGCTGCCGGTGCCGCTCCTGCGGCTCCCGTCGCTCCTGCTGCTCCCGCCGCGCCTGCTCCTGCCGCTCCTGCGGCTCCGGCTCCTGAGGCTGCTGCGCCTGCTCCTGCCGCTCCCGCTGCTCCTGCGGAGGGAACGGAGATCGTCGCTCCTATGCCCGGAACTATCCTGGACGTAAAAGTCAGCGCCGGTGCTTCTATCGGAAAGAACGAAGTTGTAATCGTTTTGGAAGCGATGAAAATGGAAAACGACATTGTAACGCCTGTGGCCGGAACGGTTGCTTCCATCAACGTGAACAAGGGCGATACGGTGAATGCCGGCGATGTCCTCGCGGTGATCGCTTAATCCCAAGGGAGGATAGAAGATATGGAAAAAAAGCCTATTAAAATTACTGAGACAGTCCTTCGTGACGCGCATCAGTCTTTGCTGGCGACACGAATGACTACAGCCGATATGCTTCCCATTCTTTCCACCATGGACAAGGTAGGATTTTTCTCTGCTGAGGTTTGGGGCGGCGCAACTTTTGATACTTGCCTTCGTTTCTTAAACGAGGATCCCTGGGAGCGCCTTCGGATCATTCGTCGGGAAATGCCCAACACCAAGTTACAGATGCTGTTCCGTGGCCAGAATATGTTGGGATACCGGCATTACGCGGATGATGTTTTGGAGTATTTTGTTCAGAAATCCGTCGCCAACGGCATTGATATCATTCGTATTTTTGATGCGCTCAACGACATTCGGAACCTGGATTCCGCGGTAAAAGCGGCCAAAAAGGAAGGCGCTCATGCGCAGATCGCCATTTCCTACACTTTGGGCGACGTCTTTACCGACGAGTATTATGTCGACTACGCCAAACAGATTGAATCCATCGGTGCGGACTCCATTTGCATTAAGGATATGGCTGCGCTTTTGACTCCTTACCGTGCTGAAAGCTTGGTGAAGGCTATTAAAAAAGAGGTAAAGCTTCCTTTGGATATCCATACCCACTATACTTCCGGTTTGGCTTCCATGTGCTTACTCAAAGGCATCGAATCGGGCGCCGATATCGTCGATACGGCAATGTCTCCTTTGGCACTGGGAACTTCCCATGCACCTACCGAATCGATTGTTGCCGCTTTGCAGGGCACTCCTTATGACACCGGTTTGGATCTGAAGCTTCTTACCGAGATCCGGGATTACTTTATGACTCTTCGGAAAAAATATATTGATTCCGGCCTGCTGGATCCGAAAATGCTGGCTACCGACGCCAATGCGTTGATCTATCAGGTTCCCGGTGGAATGCTCTCCAATTTGCTGAGCCAGTTAAAACAGGCCGGCAAGGAAGATCAGCTGGAAGAAGTGCTTAAGGAAGTACCGAAAGTCCGCGCGGACAGCGGTATGCCTCCTCTGGTTACGCCCACCTCGCAGATTGTAGGTACTCAGGCGGTGTTCAATGTAATCACCGGTGAGCGCTACAAGATGGTAACCAAGGAATTCAAGGGCTTGGTGCGTGGCGAGTATGGTAAGACGCCGGTTCCCATTGATCCGGAATTCCAAAAGAAAATCTGCAAAGATGAGCCCATTATCACTTGCCGTCCCGCGGATAACATTGCGCCGGAGCTGGATAAGCTGCGGAAAGAATGCGCCGAGTGGATGGAGCAGGATGAAGATGTGTTGAGCTACGCGATGTTCGACAAGGTGGCGACGAAGTTCTTTGAGAACCGCCGCAACCAGAAGTACGGCATTGATGGCAAACGGGCCGACTTTGAAAACGGCGTACACCCCGCCTAATTGTTGCGTAAACGGGATCCGAGTATCGGATCCCGTTTTTCTTTTATTAAAAGTCAAGAGCGCATAAAATAAGGAAATAGCAAGTTGTCTAAAAAAATTCGAGAAACTTTGTAGTAGAAATTGGGAAATTCCCGAACCTTTTCGTGAAAAATATCTTGACGTCAGAAACAAACTATAGTAAAATAAAAATACAATATTGTTTAAGAACAAATATTGAGTACTTAACGATTGAGAGGAGCATAGAGATATGGGAAAAATGAAAGCCGGCTACATCGGTTTTATGGACAGAAATAAAGATATGTGGGATCAGTTGGCAGAGGCTGCCAAGATTGGTTTCAAAGGAACAGAAACCGGTGAAATGGCGATTCGTCAGTGCGCGGATCCTGAGGAAGGCAAAAAGCGGATGAAAGATCTCGGTATGGAGGTTTTGACCGTTAGCACCATGAATGGGGAATCCCTGCGCAAGGATGGCGCGGCCAGCTTGATCGAGCGCGCTCATTTCCTGGACATTAACCGTGCGGTTATGTTCCATGGCGCGATTTACTACAAGAAGATGAATAAAGAAGTGACTTACGATGAGGTTATGCGGGAAATTGAGCTTCTTCAAAAGACCGCGGAGGCATGCAATAAAGAAGGCGTAAAATTTGCTTATCATAACCATGACCATGAGTTCACTACCAGCTTTAACGGTTTGACGGTGTTTGATATGCTTTTGGCTTACGCGCCGGATCTTTGGATCGAGTTGGATGTGGGCTGGACGACCTTTGCCGGTTATGATCCTGTGGAAGTGCTCCATCGTATTGCTCCCAGATTGAGCGCCGTTCACTTTAAGGATTATATCCCCGGTCCTATGGTTCAGGTTCCCTTGTGGGGAAGCACCGAGCTTTACAATATGCCGAATTTCTGCTCTTTGGGCAGCGGCGCGTTGAAGGTTCACGATTGCCTGAAGGCTTGCAACGAAATCGGCATCGAGTATGCGGTTGTGGAGCAGGACTTTATGCATGCGTTAACTCCTATGGAAGCGTTGCAGGTGGATTACCTGGTTATGAAAGAATCGGGTATCTTGGAATAATTTTTGCTTTGAAGCGTCCGCCCAATAGGGTGGGCGTTTCTTTTTTGCGCAAAAAAACCGGCAGGATATTTCCTGCCGGAAGGTGGGGTATACATTAACCGACGTATCCGGTTTCCATCATATTGTAGAGGGAAGCAGCCAACGTTTTTTCCAAATCCAGGTTGCGGAGCATATCCTGTTCCACAATAACCGTATCTAATCCGATTTCCAAGGCGGTTTTCAGTACTTCCTCCAAAGGTAACTTACCGGTACCTACGGCAGTGAAGCGAGGCATTACGGATCCCATAGGATTTTTTGCCGTTCCGTCCACTAAATCCTTTACATGGAGAGAAACCAGGCGATCTTTGATCCGTTTCATAATCGCTACCGGGTCGTATCCGGCGGAAAGAGCCCATCCCGCATCTAACTCAATGGAGAGGGACGACGTACGGGCGATGATCTGGTCGAAAGCGGTAAGACCGTCGTAAATGGTATCGAATTCTACGTTATGGTTGTGATATGTATAATAGATCCCCGCCTTTAAAAACTTTTCGGCAATCTTGTCATGCGCTTCGATAGCCTCATAGAAAACATCCTTTTCACATGCTTTTAAGCCGGGAATTTGCATCATATTATTAATCATTGGTGTTCCATAGCAAGAAACCTTATTGACACCGAATTTTTCACAGCGGGCAATGGTATCTTCAATGACCTGATCGGTGGTGGTGACATGGTCCATACCCATATCCATATATCCTTCTTTGATGGTGCACATGTCTTTAATGTCTCCACCCATTCTCGGCATTCCCATAGGCTTTACCAGGGATGAAGAGTAGAAACCTAGATTCAGTTCTTTAAAGCGGGCAATGTTTTCGTCTAGATTTCCGTCCATGTTGGCGATGGAAGCAACAGCGTTTTGCGAGGTATGGTATCCTAGTTTGGAGAGCGTCTCAAATTGCTCCCAGGGAGATGCAAAACGGAAACCGGTGCCGGTAATTCCGGCCTTCAATTTTTCTGCCATAAAGTGGATTCATCCTTTCTGTATGTTATATTGTAAAATTAAAATACCTTTCTAATTATAACAGGTTATTTTCTAACAGTCAATAAAAACTATATAAAAAGCATATTTTTTTAAACTTATTGTTTTATTGTATAAAAATAAATTCCTTCTTAATTTTTTTACATTATTTTTTTGAAATTTTGCTTAACTTAAGCGACCTCGCCGAAATTTGTAATTTTCTTTTAGTGAAATCACTTGGATTTGGAATCTTATATTGACTTTTCAAACAAAGTTTACTATGCTAAAAGAAGAAAGTTTAGAAAGAAGGCGGAAAAATGGGGAAAAAATTTGTTATAATTGCTCCCGGCGAAGAACCAAAAACATTGTGGAATCTTTCCTTTATTGCCGTTTTGGTTTTGGGATTTATTACCGGCTCGGCAAACCAGATGGTGAATCCGCTCCTGTCAAAATACGCTACCAGTCTCGGCGCGTCTCTTTCGTTGGCGGGCGCTTTGGTGGGACTTCAGTCAGGTATGGCCATGTGTCTTCGTCCGCTGTCCGGCGCCGCTTCCGATATATTGAACCGAAAATATGTAATGATCGGGAGTACAGTGGCTTCATCGCTGGCGTTTGCCGGATATCTTTTGTTTCACGATATTGTGGCGATTGTCATTTGCCGTCTTTTGCAGGGCTTTTCTTTCGCTTTTATGAGTGTGGCGCGGACTGCTTTTGCGACCGAGTATATGCCAAAGGACCGGTTGGGGGAAGGAGTAGCCTTTACATCTTTCGGCGTCGTTTTATCCCAGGCGATCGGTCCTAACATTGGGCTTTGGGTATCCGACCGTTGGGGGTATAATTACTGTTTTTTGTTTGCGCTCATTCTGTCGGTAGGCGGCGGCGCTCTGATGTGCCTGCTTCCGTATCACCATCAGAAGGGAAGTTTCAAAAAAAGCCGCTTGAAGCTCAGCAACCTGATCGCCGTCGAGATTATTCCCTATGCGCTTTTGGCCGGGATGTTTACCATGACCACCCATTTGGCCAACTCCTTTTTGGTGTTGGTGGGTGAGGAACGAAATATTCCCAATGTGGGGCTGTTTTTTACCGTCTATTCGGTGACTGCTTTGGTGCTTCGGCCTTTGGCGGGAAAAATATTGGATCGGTTTGGGCTTCCGATTTTACTGTACCCGGCGTTTTTGTTTGCCGCTATGACTATGGTGTTGATCGGTGTTGCACAATCCCTCGTTTTTATCATTCTCGCGGGAATTTGCAAATCGTTAAGCCAGGGCGTCGCCCTTCCCAGTATCCAGGGTTCCGCCATTAAGCGCCTTAGCAAGGAACGGGCGGGAGTAGCTTCTGCGACCATACATATGGGTCAGGATCTTCTTAGCACCATTTCGCCCGCTATTGGGGGCGCTGTGGCTTCTGCGACCGGTTATCAGAGCATGTATCTGATTTTTGCGGCGGTGATTTTACTTGGAATCCCGCTATATACGCTTTTACGGCGTCAGGAAAAGAAAAAAGAGCTTTAAAAAAAGACATCCCCAAGGGATGTCTTTTTTTATGTGTTTTGCTTTAGCCATAACGCCACCCCGCCTTGGGCGCAGGATGGAATAATCTCGTTTGCCTTTCTTTTCAGAGCTTCGTCGGCATTTTCCACCGCCAAAGCGTAGTCGGCGGCTTCAAAAAGGGAGAGATCGTTGATTCGATCTCCAAAAGCCACCACCTTATCGATTTGGAACCGGTTTTTCAGCCTTTCAATCGCTTTTCCCTTAGAGGCAGCGGCAGGCATCAGCTCCAGCCAGTATTCGGTGCGGTAAAGCTCTTGCTGAAACAGGCAGCAAAATCGGGGGTCGGCGGAAAAGAGAGAAGCGAGAGGAAGAAGGGCTTCTCTGTCCGGATGGATGATTGTAAAATAAAAAATTTCCCCCTCAAATAGCGCTTCCATCGAAAAAACGGGGCGAAAACGGGGATCTCCCCGTCTACTCTGCAAATAATGGCAAAGTCCGGGATTGGTTTGATCCGCTAAAAAGGATACCTTTTGTTCTCCCTCGATCACCGCATAAACCATCGGGGAAAGGGAAAGGCTCAAGACTTTTTGAAAGACAGTTTTGGTTTCCTCTTTGGAAAAGGACACGGAAAAAAGAACCACTTTGCTTTGGGGATCAACAATCACCGCGCCGTTATGAGTAATAACCGGAAAAGAAAGGGGAAGATTTCGGGTCAAGGGAGCGGCGGAGGAAAGGGAACGGGCGGTGGCGTAGGTAAAAAGAAGCCCATTTTCTATCTTTTTTCGCAGTATCGTCTCCGCCTGTTGGGGGATAACCCCTTCCTTAGAAAGGAGGGTTCCGTCCAAATCGCTGACATAAAGAGTTTTCATATAGTTACGAGCGGACGATTTGGATCTGGCAAGCTTCCATAGCTTCTAACGCGCATTCATGCGCTTTTGGTGTGACACCGGCGCAGCAGGAAGCGTCTACCTCGATTATCGTCTCCGGGAGAAAGGCTTTTAACAATAATGCGTTGGAGATGACGCAGACGTCGGTACAAAGCCCCACCAGCGTAATCTTTTCGATAGGGTCGGATTGGTTTTGGTTTTGCGCTTTCAAAGCTTGTGCCAGATCGGCGCTTCCAAAGGTGTTTTTTTCGATCGGCGTTTCCCAGCAAAGGCTTTGGATATCCGGGTGCAGCTCCCAACCCGCCGTACCTTTGATGCAGTGGGGGATGGGAAGCCGTTTGCCCTCCTGGGTATGGAGATAGTTTTCGCCATGGGTGTCTTTGGTAAACAGCACCCGCCCCGGAAAGGACTTAATTTTCTCTACCACTTTGGGGAGCACAGCTTGGGCCTCTTTCGTCCCAAGGCTTCCGTTGATAAAATCGTTTTGCATATCGATGACCGCTAAAATTTCCATAATGCCTCCTGAGGTTCGGTAATTGGATGGTGCAGTCTGCGCGTTACGCAGACTGTCGTACGGAAAAGGAAACCCTCTTTCCGAAGAGAGAGGGCGTTTTCGTTATTCGAAATATTCGGCTACTTCCTTGAGCCATTGGATGATAGGAAGATGCTGGGGGCAGATCCCTTCGCATTGACCGCAGGCAATACAGTCGCTGGCTTTTCCGAACGAGAGGGTGAGCCGCTTGTAATATTCGCCCTGGGGCGTCCAACCTTTTTCCTTCACTTCCTGTTTATCCGCGTTGTAAAGGGAAAAATACCGGGGAATAGCGATATTTTGGGGACATCCGGAGACGCAGTAGGCGCATCCGGTACAGGGAATGACAATGTTGGCGTTAATAGCGGTTACCGCTTTTTGAATCAGCGCCTTCTCTTCGTCGTTTAAGGGCTTCAGATCCTTCATGTAGCCGATATTGTCTTCCATCTGCTGGAGTGTGCTCATGCCGCTCAACACTACCATCACGTTTTCCAGTCCGGCGGCAAAGCGAATCGCCCAGGATGACACCGACATCTCGGGTGCGTAAGCTTTAAAGCTTTGTTCCACCTCTTCGGGAACCTTGGCTAAGGTTCCGCCTTTGACCGGTTCCATAACAATGACCGGCTTTTGGTGCTTTACCGCTACCTCGTAGCACTTTCTCGATTGGATGCCTTCACTGTCCCAGTCTAAATAGTTGATTTGAAGCTGGACAAATTCCATTTCCGGATGCTCGGTCAATACCTGATCCAAAAGCTCCGGACCGTCATGGAAGGAAAAGCCGATATGTTTTACCTTTCCCTCTTTTTTCTTTTCCACCAACCAGTTAAAACAATCTAAATCGGTAAATTTTTCGTAGTATCCCGCTCCGACATCGTGGAGAAGATAATAATCGAAGAAGTCCACGCCGGTTTTTTCAAGCTGAGAGGAAAAAATCCGGTCCCGATCCTCAAGGGTATTGAGAAAATCTCCGTGGAGCTTGGTCGCCAGGGTATAGGCGTTTCGGGGATAGCGGTCCACCAAAGCCTCTTTGGCGGTGGGCTCGCTGGCAAAGCCGCAGTACATCCAGGCGGTATCAAAATAGGTAAATCCGTTTTCAATAAACAGATCCACCATCTTTTTGACCTGTTCCATATCAATCTTTGAAGGGTTATCCGGCTCGGTTGTGGGAAGCCGCATCAATCCAAAACCTAATTTTTTCATGGGAATGCCTCCTTCCTGTTTACGGATCAAAGGGAAACTGATCCTCATCAATTGTACCACCTATAGTTTACTTCAAGTCAATAGGGAGATTGTAAACAAATTATGAAGGGATTCCTCTATCGCGGTTGAAAAAGAAAACAAGTTGTGGTATGCTGAACGTAGTGTTTCAATAAAGGAGGAAGAATATGTCTGAAAACAAACGAATTCCAAAGCGCGAGGAAATCCCGGTAGAGGAAACATGGGATTTAACCGATCTTTTTGCATCGGATGAGGTATGGCAAAAGGCTTTCGACAGCGCGCGGGAGAAGGTAGCGCTTCTTTCCTCATATGCCGGCCGGCTTGGGGAAAGCGGTACGGTGCTCCTCGAATATTTGAACCAGTCCCAGGATGTAAAAAACCAATTATCTTCTTTAATGAATTACGCCCAGCGGAAAACCGACCAGGACACCCGTGTTGCCGAATATCAGGCTATGTCCAGCAAAGCGGCGGCACTTTTGGTGGAAGCGAGCGGCGCGTCCGCTTTTGCGACGCCCGAAATTTTAGCCATTTCCGACGAGACGTTGGAGACTTTTTTTAAGGAGACAAAAGGGTTAGAGCTGTATCGCCGTTTCCTTTCGGTGATTCGGGAAAAACGAGCCCATACCCTTTCCGACGCGGAGGAGAAACTGTTGGCGGCTGCCGGCGAGATGGCGGATGCCCCCGACGATATTTACGGGAAACTGGTCTATGCGGATTTGACTTTCCCGGATGCGAAGGACAAGGATCAAAATCCGGTGCCGTTGTCCAGCGGTTCCTTTGTCCCTTGCCAGATGAGCGAGGATCGGGTTTTGCGTAAATCCTCTTACGAGACCTTCTATTCGGTGTACGGTTCTATCCAAAACACCGCCGCGGCGACGTTGGCGGCGGAAATGAAACAGCGTCGTTTCTTCGCTACCGCCCGGAAATACCAAAGCGCCCTGGAAGCGGCTTTGTCCTCTACCCGGGTTCCGCCCCAGGTATATCGGAATCTTGTGGATACCGTCAACGCCAATTTGGACAAGCTTCATCGCTATATCCGTCTTCGGAAAAAGCTTTTGAAGGTGGACGACCTTCATATGTACGATATCTATGCGCCTATGGTTTCCGGGGGAGAAAAGGTTATTCCCTACAAAAAGGCGCAGGAGATTGTTTACGACGCATTGGCGCCCATGGGGGACCGGTATCGGGCGATCTTGAAGGAAGGCTTTGAAAACCGTTGGATCGATGTGCGGGAAAATGTAGGCAAGCGTTCCGGCGCCTATTCCTCCGGCGCGCTGTGCCATCCGTACGTTCTTTTGAACCATAAGGATAACCTGGAAAGCATGTTTACCTTGGCGCACGAGATGGGGCATGCGGTCCATTCCTATCTTTCTAACCACACCCAGCCTTCTCCGTATCAGCATTATGTCATTTTTGTGGCGGAGGTAGCTTCTACTTGTAACGAAGCGCTCTTAATGGAGTATCTTTTGAACCGGACCACCGATAAAAAGGAGCGGGCGACCCTTATTAACCACTTTTTGGAGCAGTTTAAAGGGACCCTTTACCGACAGACCATGTTTGCCGAATTTGAGCTTCGTTTAGGGGAACTGGACGCCAAAGGAGAGCCTTTGACGGCGGCTTTGCTTTGTAAGGAGTACAAAGCCCTCAATGAGAAATACTACGGCGAAGATATGATCTCCGACGATCTCATTGCTTTGGAATGGGCGCGGATCCCGCATTTTTACTACAACTATTATGTGTATCAGTATGCCACCGGGTATTCCGCCGCTATTGCTCTTTCCCGCCGTATTTTAAGCGGGGGAGAAAAAGCGGTAGAGGATTATTTAAGCTTTCTGTCCGGAGGAAGCTCGAAAGATCCCATCGACTTGCTCAAAGGCGCCGGAGTGGATATGTCCGGGCCGAAGCCGGTACAGGATGCGTTGGATCTTTTTGGGACTTTGCTGGATGAGATGGAAAAATTGATGGAGGAATAAGATTATAAAAAACTCCCGCAGGCATAAACGCCTCGGGAGTTTTTCTTTCGAAAAGCGCAACGAATTTCAAAGCATCTCTTTTTCCTGCAAATTTCGAACGTATTGACGCATTTCCATCGGCGAGGAAACCTGATTAGCATGTCGGATGACTGACTGTTGCGCATGCGAGGGAAGGGAAAAGAACTTTTCCGAGGCCTCCTTATCATCCGTTAACGCCAAATACAATCCCAAAGGAAGGGGGGAAAAATCATGCATGGTTACACCTCCTGACCTTTTTAGTCTTTCCAAAAGGGACGGAGTTTTTCCAAAGCAATTGTTTTTTCCCGGGAAATATGGTACAATAAATCCAAAATCCGCCGGTTTTGGAATAAAACGACAGCGGGTGAAAAAACTAAGATCGAAAAGGCGGGATAACGTTGGGGTACCGGTTGATCGCTTTGGATGTGGACGGAACGCTGACCAATAGCGAAAAAAAGATGACCAAAAAGACGAGGGAGGCTTTAATTCGAGCGGAACAGCAGGGGATTTCTCTGGCGATTGCTTCCGGACGGCCTCTTTACGGGTTGGTTCCTTTGATGAAGGAACTGGAGATGGATCGGTTTGGCGGCTATCTTTTGGCGTTTAACGGCGGCCAGGTGGTTTCCGCTTCGGATTTACGGGTCATAGATGAAAACAGCATTCCCTTAAAGGATCTCTATCCTCTTTTGGATTGGTTTTCCGATTACCAGCGCCGGTATGATGTGGCGATGCTTACCTACGGGGAGAATGGGACGGTGCTCACCGAGCGGGGAGAAGCGCCTTACGTTTTGTTGGAATCGAGGATTAACGCGATGCCGGTGGAAGAGGTTTCTTCGATGCGGGAAACTATTGTAAAACCGGTTCCCAAGGTTCTTTTATCCGGCCCGGGAGAGATTTTGGAAAAATTGGAGCAAGAGACGTTACAAAAATTCGGCGATTCTCTTAGCATTTTTCGTTCCGAGGCGTTCTTCTTAGAGGTCTGTCCCCAAGGGATCGATAAAGGCAACGCGCTGGCTCGCCTTCTTTCCCTTCTGCATATGAAGCGGGAAGAGCTGATGGCGTTTGGCGACGGGTACAACGATCTGTCTATGATGGAGTATGCCGGATT
>CALXGT010000056.1 GCA_944387915.1 uncultured Clostridia bacterium | reverse complement strand
AAGAACACCGGAATTTTAGTAATTTGGGGCCGGCGCATAAAATTTTAAGGGAGACGCTTTTTAAAGGGAGGAACGTATCCCAACAGGATCGCCAAAGCGATCGCCAGCCACATCAGCTGCCACCAATACCGCGCGAAAAAGGAAATGTCCGCGACATAAAGCGAATACTCCCCGCCGCCCGAAAGGTCGAGGCCGTCGTCCCCTTTTCCGGTGAAGGAAAGGGTGTATGCAATATCCTCTACGTCGGTTTCCATCATTTCTCCCTCAAAATAGCGGGGAGAAAGAACGAAAGTGGAAACCTCGTCGCCCGGTTTTAGGGAAAATTCCATCTTTTGGCCGGTAGACACCGTCCCTTGTAATGACTGCCACTCCGTTTCCGAAAGAGGCGCCCCCTTCCGGGTTATGGTAATGAGAATCTCTTCCGATTCCAGCTCTTTTAAAGGAAAGTCTCCTTCCTCTACCGAAAGGACCAACGTCCGCAAGTCATCGTAAATCACAAAGCTTCCCTGCTGGGACAAAGCCGCCTCCTGCGTCCCGTTATTAAAATCGGCGGTGAAGGTCAAAGAAATTTCCCCTGTATCCGTCTTTGTCATCTCTCCGTCATAATACTTAGGATATATACAAATAGTAGAAGGATCCGTTCCTTTTTCCACCGAAAGAACGACTTTTTGGTTGGTCGAGACAATCAAAGCGTCCAAAAAGACGTCCATATCCCCGTCGGAGAGAGGCGCGCCGTTTAACATAACCGTACCGGTCAAAGCGCCCTGCTCCAGCTCGGTCAAAGAAATGGGGTCAAGGTCTTGCGGCCAGAGAATCTCCAAAGCGGAAAGGGCGGCGCTTACCTCATACACCGCCGAATCCGACGCGGTGTAATCGGAAAGATAGGTGGCGGTACCCAAAACCGAGAAGGTCCCCGAAGTGAGAGCAACCGTCTGCTCCGCCGGAGCGCCCATAGCGCCAGTCAATGTCAGGTTTTCACCGTTGAACCGAAGGTCATAAACCGCGTCCCCAATGAGATCGGAGCCTTGAATAAAGTTTCCTGTACCCCGATCCAAAAATCCCATCTTCAAAAGGTAGTCTCCCGCCGGGACGGTTTCGTTTTCCGCCACGGGATTTCCGCCGGAATCGTAAAGAACAACTCCAAACTCCACGTCCGGCTCGTAGTAGACATTGATTTGTTCCGCGCCGGAAACATCCAAGTAGTATTCTCCCGCTTCCAAAGAATCCGCGTTTTCAAAGGTGACCACCACGCCTTGCAGCGAGGAGTCAGGAACGCTTTCGTAGCGACCGGTGCCTAAAGTACTGTAGGAAACCGACCGGCTGCTTTTCTTCGAAACCGACGTTCCTCCGGCCGAGGAAAGACCGTTTATCGAAACGTTGCTTCCCTGGGCAAATACGATAAGATTTTTCACCGGAATATCAAAGGAAAGGGGGGAACCCGCCGTATAGGAAGGAATGCTGTTTCGTTTAAAAATCCGGTTTCCAATATTCGCCAAAGCCGAAACCACCTCCGCGCTGTTGGAGGTTTTGTCGGCGTAAAAACTATTTTGCGCGTTGCTTTGCAAAGCGATGGCGGTACTTCCCATGGCCAGATACTGGACAAAAAGTTCCGGCTGGGAAGCGGCGATTTCCTCTAACGCCGTTTGCAGCGACGAGGGCGCGCCGCTATCGAAGGAGCCGTCGGTTAACACCAACAGCCATTTTTCTTCTGCCGAAGCGGTACGGATGTCCTCCGACGCCGCCGACACCGGAGCGTAGGGCGTTCCCCCGGCGTAAGGGGTATACATGTTATGGATTTTTTGAATGTCCCCTTCCGAGGTAATATCAATTTCGGTGCTTTCCGGGCCGGTAGTAGTGCCGTCGGTAATTACCGGGTGCATGGTATAGATCCGCATGGAGTCGCCCCGCTCAAAATCCAGCATGGAAGCGAACAGTTCCATGGCATAGGTCGCCTGGCACCAAGCGGGCTTTCCATCCAAATACATACTTCCCGAGTTATCAAACACCACATAAATGGCTCGAGTGGTATTTTCCGCCGCAAACGCGGGTGAACCCCCAAAAAGAGGAAACAAAAATAAAAATAACGTCAAAAAGGAAACGATCCGTTTCATCTTTTCCTCCTAATAAAATGTCGAAAAAGGATGTTTTTTATTAGTATATCACATTGTCCATTCTCCTGCAATTGGTTTTTGAATATTATATTAACGAAATGCGTCTTTTTTGTGCGATATTGTATAAAACTGAAAAATTTTCTTTTTTTCGCAAAAAAGCGGCGCAGCGTTTGCTGCGCCGAAAGGCCTTCTTCTCATTTGCGATCGTTACCTTTTTACCCTCTCATCCCGAAACCGGTAAACGTCTCCTTTCCGAAGCTAAAGCCGTTCCTCCCATTGGCCCAAAAGAATGATCTCTCCCGTCCGCAGATCCAGTATGAGCGCGTAACGGGTCACATCCACCTGCCCGCTTAAAGAGGTTGCCGGGGTCACGGAAAAAGCACCGGCGGTTTCCTTTGCCGAAGGCGTATCGGAAAGATCCCGGTCGATGGACAAAAGGGGCTTATGGATGGTGGAGATAAAATAATACGGACCGGCAAACACGCCGGGTAGGTCGTATACCGCATCCCCACAAGCCAACATTTTCGGATACAGTAACTCCCCTTCTCCGGTTTTGGGGTCTACCCGGAAAAGATCCTGGTAACAACAGCTTTCTTTCGTCACAGCGGCACCGCCGAAAGCGTAAAGGGTATCTTCCAAAAGATATCCGCTTCCCAAAGAAAGGCCGAAATCCAACGGTTTCGCTTCTCCGTTTTGGATGGAAAAAAGCCCCTGCTCGCCAAATACCAAAAAGGCGTTTTCTAGCTTCCCCGGAAACGAAGAAGGATAGGCGCATTCCTTGGAAAAATCCCCGATCTGTTCCACCCCGCCATCCTTTCGCACCCGATACATCTTCCCGCTTTGGCTTACGCCGTAGATCGCCTTTTCATCGGTATAAAATTCCCAGAGCGAGGCGAATCTCATCCAATCCAGGTTTTCGTTTTCTTTTCGCTCTCCGGTTTTGAAATGGTACTCCCCGTTTAAGGAATAAAGACGGTGATTTTGGATCACAAAAAAGGATCGCACGGTATGTTCCATGAGCAGCTGCCCTTGTCCGGTTTTCGGGTCGATGCGAAACATCCCCTCCGCTCCAAGGCAGATCAGATCCCCCTCATACCCCGCCAGATGACCGATGTAAAAATCTCCCACCTTTCTGGTGGATTCCCCGTCAAAGGCGTAAAGCGAGGAATCCTCATTTCCAAAATAGTAAAGCACGCCCTCGTAATATAAGGTCTTTGACGATACGGCGCAATTACCCCCTTGGGTACAGGATGCGCTGAACATCAAGCTCAAAAGCAATAGGGCGCCAAGAAAAATCCACCGTTTCATGGTAACTCCTTTCGAAAACTTCCCTTACTCCTCTCTCACCCCGTAAAAAACACAGTACAGCGTCTCCTCCTCTAAGGAATACAGATACTGGTACCGGTAGTCGGGATCGGCGTCGGAAAATCGGTTTTTCATTTTGGGAAGGGCGGTGGGCGTACATGCCATAACCGCCGGCAATTCCACCGTGCTTTGGATCAAAAGACTGTCTTTGTCAAATTGAAACCGTTTGCTGGAAAAGGCGTTGTACTCGAATAAAGACGCATTTTCGGTAAGGAGCGAAAACCCGTCTTTTGTCCCCCGATAGAGGGTGTAAAGATGGGTAGAGGAAAACGCAGTCTGCTCTTTATTTTGAACCAGAAGCAAAGCGGTCTCCCCGTCGGAAAAAGCGTAACGGATCGTCCCCTCGGGAAGAGAAAAGGGCGTCTCCTCCCCGCTCTCGCTTACAAAAAGGGAATCCCAAAGCAAAAGGCAGCCGTCTTCGACCGGCAATCCCGACGGCAGGGTTTTGTGACTTTGATCGACGAAAATGGATCGTCCCCCGCTTTCGGGATCTTCGAAAACCTCTGCCTCTTCGGTGCGGGGCAAAAACCGGAAGATGGTTTTCCCTTTGATAAAGTTTCCAAAAAAGGAAGGCTCCGGGAAAAAATCCAGCTCTCGCTTTGAAAGAAGGGAAAAATCCGAAAGAGCGATCCCCTGTACCGCATAGGGCGCATTTTGGTCGCCTGTCTGGGAAAAGAAATAGAAGGCGTCCTCCTCGAAAGCGCAAAAGGAACTGCTCGCCCGGGGGAAAGGGTATACAGAAGGCAGAGAAATTTCGGTCAAAAGGGATTTTTCCCCTTGGGAAAGGGAGTAAAGCCGCAAAGAAAACCGGTACCCGCTTTCCGTTTTCCGGTAAACGAAGGAGGAAAGGTAGAGTTCCCCCCGATAGAGGAGCAAACTCCCGTTTTCCTCAACCTCCCCGTTTTCCCCCTGTTTTGGCGGAGGAGAGGCAAAAAGGGTGGCTGTTTCCTCATCGAAAGCGTAGATCCCCTGATCCAGCCCGATAAAATAAACCACATCTCCTTTGTCGGCGAGGGTTCGGTTATAGGTCGTCGTTACGGTAAATTTCTCTTTTTGGGTACAGGAAGCAAGGAACCAAAGGACAAGCCCGACCCAAAGCAGGCAAAATATCTTTTTTCGATTTCTCATCTTTCCCTCACCACCAGTTCCTTCCCACGTCCTTCACCGGACGATTGTTTATAGCGATACAAAAAAGGGTCTCCCTTTGAAGGTCGTAAAAATAGCTGTAACAGGGGCGATACTGTCTTTTCTCGTCCTCCGAGATCCCTTCCGGGTACGCGTCCAGGCGGTTTTCACAAACCACCTTGGCATCCTCCCGCAGGTGATCCAAAACAAAATAAACTCCCTTTTCCCATCCGAAAGAACGGGGCGTTTGGTAATCTGCGGCAGGAACTGGCGAAGGGTAATCAGGCAAAAGAACCGACTCGCGCAGCAACTTTATCCCCGCCTCATCCGCCCGGTAAAGCCGGTACCGGTCCTTGCTTTCGGGCAGATCCTCGAAAAAGTAGAGGGCATCCTGATCGGCGAACAGGTCTACCGCCCCGTCCGGGAAGGTTTCATAGGGACGCCATTGCCGGTCGAAAAGGTGCTGATCGTTGGATTGGATGAAAGCGTTTTGCTGCAGGCGAAAAGGAAAAGGAGCAGTCCGAAAACCACCGCCAAAGAATATCGCCAAAGCCTCGGAAAAATACCCATCGCCGCCGCCTTATCCGAAAATGCTTTTTCTATTCAGACTGCCAGCGGTTTAGTAAAATTACTTCCCCCGTTCGCAGATCCAACGCCAGCGCGTAACGGATTTTGTCCGCCTGCCCGCTCAAGGAGGTTAAAGGGGTCACCGAAAAAGTACCGGCGATTTCCTGACCGGAAAGGTCCCGGTCGATGGACAAAAGGGGCTTATGGATGGTGGTAACCAAATAATACGGGCCGGCAAACACGCCGGGAAGATCGTATACCGCATCGCCCTGCATCAGCATATCGGGGTACACTTCCGTCTTTTCCCCGGTATCTGGGTCTATTCGGTACAGCGTCGCATAGGTAGAAAAATTTCGCCGGGCGGTGGTTTCGCCAAACCCGTAAAAATTCCCGTCATAACAGCATCCCAGGGAAACATCGGTTTCCAAAAGGGAGAGTTTTCCCTCCTCCGCCTTTGCGGTTTTCCCGTAACGAAGGGCAAGGTAACAAACCTTTTGATTTTGAAATAAAATCTTTTCCAAAACCACCCCATCTTCCAACGCTTCTGAGCTGGAATAATCGGCGATCCCGGTAAAGGTCCCGTCCTTTTTTGCCTGCCAGAGCCTGCCGTCCGCCGATGCGGCGAAAACGGACTGCTCGTCGCTGTAAAAGCAGGTCAATAGATCGAAAAGCTCTATGGTTTCCTTTGTTTGCCAGCTGTTTTTCGTCAAATCAAAAATCCCGTCGGGGAAATACAGGCAATCACCCATTCGGAAGAAACGGTCGCAAAAAATCCCCTCTGCCAGCGTTTCGGTCCCGCCGGTCTTTGGATCGAACCGCAAAAGATCCCGCCCGAGAATCAGTAAATCCCCCGCATAGGAAAGCATGGGTCCGGTAACAAACTCCCCCGCCTTTTCGCTTTTCTCTCCGTCAAAGGCGTAAAGCGTCTCGGTATCCGGGTCGGGGTAGTAAAGGGTCCCGTCAACATACAAGACCTCCGCCGATACGGCGCAGCTACCCTTTTGGGTACAGGATACGCCTAACATAAGGCTCAAAAGCAACAGGGTGCCCACAGCGATCCATCGTTTCATACCGCTCCTCCTGTCTGTTAATTGGCGACGGTTTTCCCCGATTCTACGGCGTAATAGGTTCCGGTTTTTAGATGGTACAGGTACAGGTAGCCGTCCTCCGCGTTTTCCTTCTCACAAAGCATATGCGCGCCTTCGATCTCCCGTTTGCTTTCAAATAGAAGGTAATCGCCGCAAAACCACATGCGAAGCCTTCCGTTATACCGGTAGGAAGCGAGGGTCACATTTTCCCTTAGCAGGGTAAATTCCTTGCCGTCGAAGGTATAAAGCTGATACCGGTATCGCTCCTTTTGCTGCTGCTCGTCATTTTGGGTAAACAGCAAAATTTGTTCTCCGTCGGAAAGGGCATATTTCAGCGCATCCACCGGGTAGGAAAAATCCTCTTTGGTATCCCGCTCTTTTCCCGCCCCAAGACGCTCGATCGCCGAAAAGGGAAGAAAAAACCGTTCTCCTCTCCCCGACCAGTCGAAAAACAACCCGTCTCCAAGAAGCACTACGCCGTCTTTGACCGGGATCATACCGTTGCACCCCTCTAAAAACTTTCGGTAATAAACCGTTTCCTCGTCGTAATACAAGGTTAACGCTGTAAAATAATAATCACTGCCAAAGGTTTTCCGCTCGATCTTTTGTTCCGATGTATACACCCGGCCTTTATACAAAAAGCTTTCATCCCATGAACCGTTGCCCAACATCCAAACCTTGGTTTTCCTTTGCGGGGAAAACAGCGGGATTTGAACGATCCAGCTGGTCAGATAGTCATCCTCGTCAAAAAATTGCTCCCTATTGTAAAAATAGCCATTTTGCATCTGGGAAAGAAAATCGTCTTTGAGATCCGAGCGCCCGTCCCCATCCTTCCAAACCATTTTTTCCCGCGCATTCCCGTAGCGGTCGATCTGGTAGAGAGCAAAACACCCATAACTCTCTCCATGAAATTTTGTAAAAATATAGCCGCATCCCTGGTAGGAAAAAAGCTGTAAAACCTCCTCGCTTTCCGGGTCCTGGAAGGGGATCGTTACCTTTTTTACCTTCTCATCCCGAAACTGGTAAACGTCTCCCTCGAGTCCCACAAAATAAACGGTATCCCTTACCACCTGGAGAGAGGCGTTTTCTCTGGTGGCGATGGAGAGATTTTGCTCTTGAAAATAAACGCCGATGCCTCCCGCCAAAAGCAAAACCGCGGCGGTCAATCCCATCAAAAGTACGGTTTTAAGGGAAGGGGATATCCTTTGGAATCGTTTCATGGCTTCTCCTTTCCTGTCTGTCGCAAAACGTTTTTTCTTACGCCGCCTGCCCCACAAAAACACAAAAGAGCGCGCCGCTTTCCAGATCGTAAAGGTACTGGTAATAGGTGGGAAGGGTAGCGTAAGAGGTCATGCCCTGCGCATCGGTGGAAAGAGGCGTCTCCTCACCGATAAAAACGGCGTTTCCGAGCTGTTCTTCGGTCTTTATCAGCAAAAAGTTTTCCGAAGCGCAAAGAGAGGGGGAAAACAGGGAATAGGCCTAAAGGAAAGCGGAATCGGTTCGAAGGGAAACCCCGTCTTTGGTCACCTCGTAGATCTGATAGCGGTTTTTTTCGTTACTATACCCCCAATCCACCTCTTTGGTGAACAAAAGGACCCCTTCATCCCGGGAAACCATCCCCATGAGCTGCTCATCAACGGGAAAGGAAAGGGGGATCTCTTTTCCTGTATCAAAATCGTAAAAGACACTTTCCTCAACAGAAACCGCGCCGTCTTTCATAAAATAGCCGTCATATCTCCCGCTGATCGTCGAGATCCATGGCACAGAGAGGGTCAGCTCAGAAAGAGGACAAAAAATTTTTTGCCTTTTCACCGAAAATTCGGTTTCCTTGTCCCGAAACTTCCCAAAGGCGGCGACCTTCCCCTGATAAAGCATGGTGTGCTCAGAGTAAGAGACGGAAAAATCCCTACCCAAAAAGCCGGAATCTTCCTTCCATTTTCCGGTTTTTAAGTTACAGGTAAACAACACGTCTTGCTGCGCAGGGGAACGGCTATACCCATAAAAAACGTCGTCCAGAATACCGCAAAGGATATTGGAATCGAGAATGTCCGTAGTCGCCAGCAAAAGCCCGAACCCCGTCTCTCCCTTTCGGTATAAAACAAAATGGCCGTCGGTATCGCGCTATCTTCCCTTCGGTCCATGCCGGCGGCATAGACTGTGCCATCATAGATAAAAAGGCGGGAAAGAAAAAGCCGCTCCTCCGACAAAAGCGTAGTTACCTTTCCTTCCCGAAAACAGCAAACCCCGTCGTTGACACTCAAAAAATAAACCGTATCGCCTATCACCGCCATTTTCTGGGAGGTTTCGATAAAGACGCCGCCATCTTTCCCCGTTTGGCTTTGGCAGGAAACCAGGAAAAAGGCGAAGAAAAGGATAAGAAGCTTTTTCATAATGTCCTCCGAAGCAACTCAAAAACGCAAGTTGATTTTTGTGCACTCTATATGAAAAGAATAGCATATTTACCATTATATGTCAATTATTTTTCACTTTTTATTTTCTTTCTATTTATATTTTACTAAATATTAGAAATGTTTTCAAAACAAAAAGCCACCCGTGAGGGTGGCAAAACTTTCCGACAAAACAAAAAAGCCTTGAACAATTGTTCAAGGCTTTGGTGGCTCCCCCTGTTGGACTCGAACCAACGACATTTCGGTTAACAGCCGAACGCTCTACCGACTGAGCTAAGGAGGAATATATCATACTTCCCTCTCAGGAAGTTATTGTCCAAATACCAAAAAGCCCGGTTCCGGGCTTTTTGGCCTTGTGCCGGCGCCGCTCTATCTTCCCAGGCCGTCTCCAGCCAAGTATTTTCGACACTGATGAGCTTAACTTCTGTGTTCGGTATGGGAACAGGTGTGTCCTCATCGCTATCAACACCGACTTTGGAAAGTACCTCGCGATACCTTCAAAATTGAACAAAGAATGCGAATGGAGAAACTCTTCTCTTTGGTCAAGCCCTCGACCGATTAGTACTCACAAGCTACACGCCTCACGACGCTTCCACTTCGAGCC